>DATGPY010000155.1:0-10645 GCA_035304465.1 Acidimicrobiales bacterium
CCTGGGCCGCACCGTGCGTGGCGGGCCGCTCACGCTCCGTGGTCGACCGCACGGAGTGGCGAGGTGGCCACGCACGGTGGCACCCGGACGGGTTCCGTCACGCCACGTAGGCACGTCGCCGCGCCACGTGGCCACGTCGACAGGTAGGGGACGGCCCGGCCCGGTCCGACGTCGGGGGCCGGGCCGTGCCAGCGGTTGCGCCCCTACCGGCCCACGTGAGCACGTGGCAGCAGCTCCCCACGCGAAAGCGGCCCGGGCCGTGCGTTCCGGCCCGGGCCGTAGGTCAGGTCACGAGAGCGCTAACCGCACTCGATGCAGTAAGGCTCTCCGTCCTCCCACACAACGCACTGGGAGTCTTCGATAGCCATAGCCAGCCAGTCCGCCCACTCGACGTCGACTCCCATCGCCTCAGTGTCGAAGTGCGCACCGGACCACTGCAGATCCACGGCCGCAGGGAACTCATCGATGATGGCGCGGTACTCGCCTCCGTGGCAGATCTGCAGATGCGAGAGCGCATCCGCAATCTGTTCATGAACGCTGTGGTGGCCACTGCTCACAGGCACCATGGCTGTTCTCCCTTCCTTGCTGGTCACGACAGCGCGGCAACGCCGCCCTCGGATGTCCGAGGACGGCGCGCCGGGAGCCGTGGCCAACGTTGGACACTCGCTCAGTGCCAGCAGTCGCACTCGGCCCGGTGGCAGACGTCGCACCGAGCCTCGAGGAGCGCACCGCAGTGAGCGCACTCGGTTGGCTCCCACGACTCGTCCGCCCAGGTAGTGCCACCGCATGCGTTGCACTCTCGGCCCCACTCCGCATGGTGACCGCGCCATGCCTCCCACTCGGAGGTCGACATCGGATCCGGCGAGAGCTTGTAGATCCGCATCACTCGCGAGGTGTAGTCGGTGTCGGTGGCACCGACCAGCATCGCCGCGGCGACTCGCTCGTACCCTGCCTCGGCTGCCTCGCGGATGTCGCACCCACGATCCTCGCACGAGTGGTCACGATGCAGTGCCTCGCGGAGGTCACGCATGACTCGGTAGGCGCGGTCACCGCTGCCCTCGAGAGCCGTCGTGCCATGCAGTTCCAACGGCTCATCGTCCCTGTGGTCACCCCATGGGCCGATACGGCCCTTGAGCGCCGTGATCCTCATCTGCCTGCCTTTCTCTCTCTGCCTGCGGTCCGGCGAGGTGCCGGTACCGGGAGCGCTACGGCCCACAGGCTGACCTGTGGGCCGTAGGGGCCCGGTGCCGGCGGGACTAGCGCCGGGCCGAGAGCCGCGCCTCGAAGGCTTCGCACAGGTTGCGCAGTCCCTCGAGGGCGCCGGGCTGTTCGAGCCACAGTGCGACCCACTGGAAGTCGTTAGGCATGCGGTAGTCGGCCCGGTTGTCGGCCCAGTCCTCGAGCTGTCCGAGCGGATAGGTCCCGAGGTCGTGGATCCAGCCAGCCGCGCCGTCGTCGTAGTACTTCACGGTCCACTTGATGTTGTCCAGCAGACCAGTGAACCGCGCCTCGAGGTAGGGGCCGGACTTCCGGCGCTGCACGTTCCACTCATGCTGCCAAGAGAGATGGTGCGGATACCCATCCTCATCGCTCTCGGCCCACGAAGCGCACGCGTGGCAGGTCCCACGATCCTCGGAGCGCATGAGTCCGTGCGCTTCTGCGATGTCATCAAGCAACAGCGCGGCGACCAGCGACGTGGGGACCTCGGAGTGGTCAGTCCACTCGGTCCGGTTGTTGTCAGCGGTCCCGAGTCGATGAAGCGGATGAGGCAGAACGGACCGCACAGGCAGCAGTCCGTCGCCGTGAGGGTGGCTACGCATCATGCGACCAGCGTACCTGTCCCGCACAGGTTGTGTCCAACGTGGGACCGCACATGGACAGAGCGCACGGCCCGGACCGACCTCAAGGGCGGGCCCGGCCCCGCACGGGCCGTGGCAGGTAGGGGACATCCGGGCCGACATCGAGAGGGCCGAAGCGCACACTGCAGAGGGCCGGGCCGGGAGCCGCGCGATCAGCGACGGATTCGTGCCTGGGGCGGCCGTCGTGCGCACGACTTGGGCGGACAACACAAGAGTGGCTGGTGGCGAGACGTGTGGGCCGTCCCCATCCGGCCCGGACCGCCCTCCGCCCCCCCCGCCGGCCCCGGCCCACGGTCATTTTCGTGCACTCTCATGCATCGTCGGCCCCCGCCGGCCCAAGCCGGTCAGTCTCGGCCCATTCCGGTACAGAACGACCCCTTCTGTGCCATCCCACCCCCGGCCCGCCAGCTTCGCTGGGGGCCACCCACGTATGTGCGTGACAGTGGCACAACTCCTGTCCACGCTGTGTCACACTGTGGGCGTGAAGGTGAAGCGTGTCCCTGTGATGATGAGGCCGGCGGACGTGGCCCGCCTGGATGCTCTGGCCCGTGCCCGTGACGTTTCCCGTGGCGCTTTGATCCGCCAGGCGGTGCGGGAGTTCCTCGATCGGGAGCTGTCCCGGCGCAAGAGTTGACCCACCCCGCCGAATGTCCGCTTTTCAACTACCGGTCGTGGCACAACACCGGCACAACGCCTGTCCGGCCCCGGGCCGAAATGTCCGCTTTTCGACATACCATCCCTAGATGTTGAAAAGCGGACATTCACCCACCGAGAACGCCGTTCTCCGGTAGTCGAAAAGCGGACATGGGCCAACTCCTGCACCACGCCCAGGCCCCCTCCCCCCGACCGTCTCGCGCACCACACCCGGCACAACACATGACCAACGCCACCGGTAGTCAGAAAGCGGACATCGCCGACCCGCGCCCACACCGGCCCGACTGCAAGCTCGTCATCGGCATCGTCCGCGGCGGCGTCGTCGGCTGCGTCTTCATCCGAGGCGGCGGCTGGTCCTGCCACGGCTGCATCGACGACCGCGCCGCCCAGATCGCCCACCACCTCGAAGCCGTCGCCACCCACCGCCGCATCCTCTGGATCGGCCAGCTCGACGACACCCAGCGGCGCTCCGCCGCCCGCCGGGCCCGCCGGCTCGACACCCCCGGCCGGATCACCGCCTCGCGCCGCGGCGCCCCCGCCCTCATGCTCGCCGAAGCCAACCTCACCCCCCGCACCCGCGCCCTCCGGCCCCGGCCCACCGTCCGAGCCATCGCCGAGTTCATCGACGCGCTCCGCCACGGCCCGCCGGTCCGCCGAGTCGACTGGGACCAGACCTGGCGGCCCGAACCCGAACCCCGCACCTCCGAAGCCGGCGTCCGGGCCGGGATGGGCCGCTTCGACCAGTGGCTGGAAGCCGTCCGGGCCGCCGGCTTCGAACCCGGCTACCCGCTGCCACCCGGCGTGTCGGACGCCGAAGCCGCAGCCCGAATCCAAGAGATGCTCGAAGACGTGCGCGAAGGCGCCAAGGCCGCACGGGCCGCCTGGGCCGGAGGACACATGGACTCGGCCCAACACGTGTCATAGGCTGTGCTCAGACCGGGGGACACAACCATGCCCAAGATCATCGACACGGAGCACACAGGGTTCTTCCGGGACCCGGCCGACGGCACCGTCTACCGGGTCCGGCACAACCGCCGCCGCACCGCCCGCTACGCCGAGGCGCTCCTACCCGCGCACCCCGGCATCCGCACCGACTACCGCGGCCAGGCCCCGCTCCACACCCTCACCCCCGACGACGAGTTCGGCCCCGTCAGCCTGCTCCGGTTCCTCGCCGCCCAAGCCCCCCACCGGGAGTGCCTCTTCTGCCGCCGGCCCGTCGAAGACCCGCCGTCGGTCACCTTCGGCATCGGCCCCGACTGCGCCGCCCGGCACCTCGAGGTGCCCGCCAAGGTGCTGCGGGCCCTCCACACCCGCCTCGATCCGCCCCCCGACGGCGGCCAGCCCACCCCCCGCGCCGTCCACCGCGGACACCTGCGGCTCGTCGCCGCCTACGGTCGCCTCATCGACGCCGCCTGAGAAGGGAGGAGCATGGCAGAAGCCATCATGGCCGCCGCCGTCGTCGCCGCGATCATCGGCGCCTACGGCTGGGGGCTCATCGTCGGCTGGGAGATCGGCGAGAACCGCGGCTGGCCACGCTGGGCATGCGCCGTCGCCGCCGCCGTCGTCTCGGTGTACGTGCCGCTGTGGCTGCCCATCTGGGCCGTCGGCCGCTGGATCGGGGTGTGGCCCAAACCCAGGCCGGCCGCCCCGCCACCCGACCTCGACGAGCTGTACCGGAAGTGGCACTGGCGGACACGGGCCTGATACACTCCCCGCCGGGTGGTTACGCCGTGCCCCCGGCCCCGGGGCCTCGCTGCCTGCCGCCTCGAGGGCCGGGGCACGCATCATCCCCTCCCAGCGGAGGTCCCTGCACACCATCAGCGACGGCGTCCCCAGAGCCCCCGCCCCCCAGCCAGCGGGGGCTCTGCGCGTCCTGTCCAAGGCTGGACACGTGCTATGCTCGGCGCGTCCCACGGCGGGACGTGGTCCTTCTCCGAAGGGTGGACGTCACCGGCCCGGGCCGCGACCCGGGCCGGGCTCCTCTCCCCGCTACCCTCCGGGGGTATGGCCGACGAGACGGTCCGGGTCAACCCGCCCCGCCGCTGGCGCACCGAACGCACCACCGACCACCTGGGCACCAGCCTCGCCTACCTGCCCGGCTGGGGCGTCGACACCCACGACGACCTGGTGGCCCTGCGCGCCGAGCTGCTGCGCGTCCGCCCACCCCAGCCCGAGTGGCTCCTCGAGATCCAGTCCCCGCCCGTGCCACCCCCCGAGCCCGGCTCCTACTACGAGCCCTCCCGCGCCCACCTGTCACCCTCCCAGCAGCGCCGGCTCGCCCGCGCCGAAGCCAAACGCGAGTCGTTCATCAACCACCTGATCGCCGGGCACACCGTCAAGGAAGCCTGCGAGGCCGTCGGCATCTCCGAGAACACCTACCGGGTGTGGCGGAAACGCTTCGACGACTTCCGGCTCCGGGTCGACCGGGTGCGTGCCGGGATCGACCAGGACATCCCCGTCGACCACGACTTCATCACCCGGCGCCGCTACTACTTCGGCTACGAGACCTTCACCCACCAGCGCCGGATCATCGAGGCGATGGAGGACACCCCACCGGGCGGCATCACCCTCATCCTCGTGCCGCCCGAGGCCGGCAAGACCACCCTCATCACCGACTGGGTGTGCGACCAGATCGCGCACGACCCCAACACCCGCATCCTCTACGTCTCCGAGACCGTCGACAGCCAAAGCCCCGCCGCGAAGGTGCTCTCGATGGTCAAGGAACGGATGACCAACCCCGACTACGAGGACCCCGACACCACCCACGAGGCCCACATCCCCGAGTGGGTGGCCCGCTACGGCCCCTTCCGCGACCCAACCCTCGACCGGGACAAGCCCTGGAACGCCAACTACATCCGGGTCTCCAAGGCGTCGGGCCGCAAGGACTACACCTTCCAGATCGCCGGCTGGCGCTCCAAGATCTACGGTGCCCGCTGCGACTGGCTGATCCTCGACGACATCCAGTCCGCCGAAGGTATCGGCGACACCGACCGCATCCTCGACCGGCTCCGCAAGACGTTCTTCTCCCGGCCGGGTCGCAACGGCCGCATCGTCATCATCGGCACCCGGGTCGGCGTCGGCGACGTCTACGAGCGGCTCGCCGCCGAGATCCCCGACCGGATGATGCGGGTCGTGCAGATCCCCGCCCTCGACGAGCACGGCAACTCGTACTGCCCGGAGATGTGGCCGATCGACGCGCTCGAGGACAAGCGAGCCATCGTCGGCGAAGAAGCGTGGCAGACCGCCTACATGATGGCCCCGCAGACCGCGGGGGCGAACACCTTCACCGAAGAGATGCTGGACGCCGCCCGGGACCCGAACCTCACCTACGGGGTCCGGGACCCGCACCTCGTCTCGCTCACCATCGCCGGGCTCGACCCGGCCCTCGGCGGCGGCAACGCCATGGTCGTCGCACAAACCACCGCCACCGAGTTCCGCATCCTCGCCGCCCGGGTCGACTACGGCCTGGCCCGCAACGAGGACATCTTCGAGATCATCCGGGGCATGTGCCGGCTCGGGTTCACCGAGCTCGTCGTCGAACGCAACAGCCAGCAGCGGGGTCTCGCACGCGACGACCGGCTCCGGGAGCTGGCCCGCACCTTCGGGTTCCGTATCGTCGAGCACGAGACCGGCGCCAACAAGTGGGACTTCACCTTCGGTGTCGGGGCGATGGCCGGCTCGTTCATCAAGGGCGAGATCCGTTTCCCCGACGCCACCGACGACTGCCGGCGGGCGATGGAGCCGCTGCGGGCCGAGCTGCTCGCCTGGCGGCCCAACATCGACCCGAAACTGCTCCGTCAAGACCTCGTCATGGCGCTCTGGTTCACTTGGCTCGGGTGGCAGCGCAAGCGCAAGAAGCAGCGCCGCGAGGGGGAAGACCCGAGCTGGCACGTCGGCGGCACACCGTGGCGGCCCGGGGACATGTCCGGCCGGTGGGGGAGGGGACACCGGCGACCATCGCCACGCGGATACCCCGTCGGGGTACGCTAGGTCCGCACATCCTGTGTCCGAGTTCAGACAGGAGACGTGATGGCACGCCGGTTCCGCGGCGGGTACCGACTCGGCCAGTTCGCCAAGAAGGCCACCAAGGGTGCAGCGAAGGCGGCCAAGAAGGCCGCCAAGGGTGCAGCCAAGAAGAAGGGGAAGTAGCGCATGGCGATCGACCCGAACCCCACGCACAAGCCCCACCGGGTGCGACCCGCCCGCCACCACGCACCCGCGGGCACCGTCAACACCAGCCGGGCCGAGTCCGGCGGCCAGGAGTACCGCCCGGGCGAGGTCGCGCAGACCCCCTCGATGCGGCGCCGGCCCGTCGGCCACCGCACCGCCAGCCCGCCGCGGCCCGACGGCGGCGTCGGGGGCGCCATCCTCGCAGACTGAGCGATGCCGGTCCCGGACCGCTATCGCCGCTACGAGGACGCCTGGCACCGCGCGGTCGAGACCGTCCACCACCGCCGCCTCACCGACACGCTCGTGAAGCGGCAGATGATGGACGTCGCCGAACGCTACAACAACGCGATCGTGTTCCCCCTCCACGACGTCGAGGGGGAACCCGAGTTCCCGGCGCTCGCCGCCCAGATCATCTCCGACGCCGTCGACGGTTTCGCCACCCGGGCCAACGACACCCTCCCGTCCCTGTGGGCACCCGCCGTCGACCCCACCGCGCAATCACATCGGCGACGAGCCGAGCTGCGCAAGGAGGCCTGGGGGGCCACCTACTACGAGTCGCACCTGCCGTTGCGGCTCGCCAAGGGCTACCGGCAGCTCTACGGCTACGGAACCTTCTGCCTGTTCGTCGAACCCGACCACGAGGCCAAGCGCGCCCGGATCGTCACCCGGGACCCGATGCTCACCTACCCGGAGCCGATGGGCACCGACGAGATCCGGGCACCCCGCGACATCGCCTTCGTCTACGGCCGGTCCCCCCAGCACCTCAAGGCGCTCTACCCCGAGGTCGCCGAGTTCATCGACCGTCACACCACCAGCGACGACGACCTGTGGGACGTCCTCGAATGGCAGGACGCCGAACACTGTTTCATCGGCATCCTCGGCAAGCGGGCCACCCAAAGCTACCTGCGGCGGTACTCGGCCACCGGCCAGGTGCTCTACGGCGACCACTCGATGGACCAGAGCTTCCTGCTCCGGGCCTACCCGAACCGGGCCGGGATGGTCACCGCCGTCTGCCCCGCCGCGGTCACCCTCGACCGGATGATCGCCACGGTGTCGCGGATCATCCCGCACACCGATGTGCTCAACAAGCTCGCCGCCCTCGACTTCATCGCCTCCGAGAAGGCCGTGTTCCCGCACCTCGTCGTGCTCGGCGAGAACGGCCAGGAGCCCGAGATCGTCGGCGGCCAGTTCCACGACGGGCGCACCGGCAAGGTGAACCTGGTCCAGAACGCCCGGACCGTCCAGACCCTCAACCTCGCCCCCGGCCCGCAGACCCAGGTGCAGATGTCGAACCTCGAGCGGGCCGCCCGGCTCTCCTCCGGCAACCCGGCGGTCTTCCAAGGCGAGTCCACCGGGTCGATCCGCTCCGGCCAGACCGTCACCCAGCTCGCCTCCTACTCGGTCGACCCGCGGCTCAAGGAGGCCCACCGGATCATCGGCTACGCTCTCGAGGTCATCAACGAGGCCGTGGCCGCCACCGAGCTCGGCTACTGGCCGAGACGCAAGTACACGGTGTTCTCCGGCTGGGAGGGCACCAACCGGCACGTCACCTACCGGCCCGTCGACATCTGGACCGAGACCCGCAAGTCGGTGGTCGCCTACCCGATGCCGGGCATGGACGCCCAGAACGCCACGGTCGCCATCGCGGCGCTCAACCAGGCCCGGATGCTCTCCCGGCGCACCGGCATGGCCAAGCACCCGCTCGTCGACAACCCCGACGCGGAGGAGCGCGCGCTCATCGAGGAAGCCCTCGACGACGCCATCGTCATGTCCGGCGTGCAGCTCGTCGCCTCCGGGCAGATGGCCTGGACCGACCTGGCCCGGGTCCGGGAGCTGGTGCGCGAAGGCAAGATGATCGAGGACGCGATCGCCCAGGCCCAGCAGGAGGCCCAGGAGCGGCAGGCCACCGCCGCGCAGGGACCGATCGCCCCCGACCAGGTGCTCCCGCCCGGCGCCATGCCCGGCCTCAACGCCCCCGAGGCCGGCGGCCAGATGGCCCTCCCACCCGCGGAGCAGGGCGCACCCCCGTCCAACCCCGAACAGTTCGAGCAGGTCATCGCCGCTCTCATGGCCGCCCCACCCGGCGGCGGACCCGCAGGAGGCTGAGCCGTGCCCCGCAAGCCACGCCCCGGCCCCCGCCGCAACCGCACCGACCTGCCGCCGGTCGCCGCACCCGGCGGGCCCGCCCAGGCCCCCGTCTCCTACACCGGCGGCCCCTACGGGTCCCGGAAACGCAACGAGGAGGCGCAGCGGGTCGCGCCGCTGCCGGACCGGTCCACCGACACGCTCGTGGCCGCCGCCGAGCGCGCCCAGCAGGGGGCCGGTGGTCGGGGCGGTCAACCGGACCTCGCCGCGTTCGTCGAAGCCGCCCAGCAGGTCCAGCCGCCCCCGCAGGGCGGGCTCTTCGCGGCGCCTAGCAGCCGGCCGACCGAGCCGGTCACCGCCGGCCTGCCGGTCGGTCCCGGCCCCGGTCCCGAGGTGTTGCCCGCCATGCCGGAGGGACCCGACCCGTCCGTGGTGCTGTGGGCGCAGATGCTCCCCGCCCTCGAGATCCTCGCCTCCCGACCTGGCTCCTCGCCGGAGGTGCGGCAGCTCTACCGCCGCATCCGCTCCCAGCTCCCGCCCGACTACTACGAACGCACCGAGACCTGACCCGTGGGCTTCCTCGACCGCATCCACCGGTTCGTCACCGGCATCGGTGGTGGCGCACAAGCCATCCCGGGTTTGGTGTGGGACCTCGCCCGCGCCCCGTTTGTCGACGACGACGTCGACGGCATCTTCGGCACGATCAACGCCACCGTCACGTCCCGCACCGCCCAGTTCGCCGGGAACATCTTCGGCCCCGAGGAAGGTTTCGGTGCGGTCATCGGCGCCATCCCCGGCCGGGAGCACCTGCGCGGCCCGCTGCAGCAGATCAACCGGGGTCTCGAGACCGCCTACCGGGAGGGCGTGGCTGAGCCGCTGTCGATGGCGTTCACCGCCGGTTCGCTCGCCGATTCCCCCACCTGGCGTGCCCAGCAGGGCATCGGCGGCGGTCCCCTCGGGGGGTTCGTCGCCCTGTTCGACGTCGACACGTGGCGCAAAGCCGACGAGATCGCCGAGGCCCGCAGCCCCGGCCAGGCGCTCGTCCTCATGTTCGGCACCAAGGACATCCTGGACGAAGAGGAGGTCGAGCGTTTCGTCGGCACCGACGCCTACCAGTTCTTCTCCGGTTCCGCGGACGCGCTCGCCCGCCTGTTCCTCTCCCCGGACGTCCTCGCCGGCAAGGCCGTCAGCGCCTCCCGCGTCGGCCGGCCGGCGGCGCTCGGCGGCCGGATCGGCACGGTCACCGAGCGGGTCGCCCCGCAGATCGGCCGCCGGGCCGAGCAGTTCGGCACCTTCGACGCCGGCGGCCGGGTCGCCCGCCGGATCGCCGCCATCAACAACACGATCGACCGGGTCTACGTGCGGCTGCCCGAGTCGGTACAGCGGATCGTCGGCCGCGAGCAGACCTTCACCCCCGAGCAGGCCGGGCGGCTCGCCCGCTACGAGGCCACCCGGCGCCAGATCCGCCTCGAGCGGCTCATGGGGGAGGCGGCCACCACCACCGACCCGACCCGCGCCCGGGTGCTGCGCAACATCGCCGAGACCCGCCAGGCCCGCGAGGCCCGCATCGCCGCCGGGGCCGCGGACGTCGAAGCGCTCGAGGCGGTCCGCCGCATCGCCCCCGAGACCGTCCGCCGGTTCGCCGAGGCCACCCAGGCCGACATCGACGCCTACTTCGCCGCGGCCGCCCGACCCCGCAAGGGCTTCTTCTCCGGGATCACCCGCACCCCCGGCTGGCAGCGGATCAACGACTTCATCGACGAACTCCCCGACGACGTCGACATCCGGGCCGGGCTCATCCGCGACCGACTGTTCCCCAACCACCACCGGGGGGACATCATCGCCCGCTACCTGGCCGAAGCCGAAGGCCCCGCCGA
>DATGPY010000156.1:0-2374 GCA_035304465.1 Acidimicrobiales bacterium
GACGACGTCGACCTCGACATCTGGCCCGGCGAGGTGCTCGGCCTCGTGGGGGAGTCGGGCTGCGGCAAGTCGACGCTCGGCCGGCTGCTGCTCGGCCTGCTCCCCGCCGACGAGGGCACCGTGCGCTTCGACGGCGTCGACGTCGGCCGGGCCCGGGGCCGGGAGCTGGCGGCCCTGCGCCGGCAGATGCAGATCGTCTTCCAGGACCCGTACTCGTCGCTCGACCCCCGGGCGACGATCGGCGACTCGATCGCGGAGGGGCTGCGGGCCCAGGGCGTGCCCCGGGCCCGGCGCGACCAGAAGGTGCGGGAGGCGCTCGAGCTGGTGGGCCTCGAGGCCGACCACGCCCGGCGCTACCCGCACCAGTTCTCGGGCGGCCAGCGCCAGCGCATCGGCATCGCCCGGGCGCTCGCCGTCGAGCCCCGGTTCCTCGTCGCCGACGAGCCGGTCTCGGCCCTCGACGTGTCGATCCAGTCGCAGATCCTCAACCTGCTGCGCGACCTGCAGCAGCAGCTCGACTTCACGCTGGTGTTCGTGGCCCACGACCTGGCCGTGGTCGAGCACCTCTGCGACCGGGTCGCCGTCATGTATCTGGGCCGGGTGGTCGAGCTGGGCACCCGCGACCAGGTGTTCGGCACACCCCTGCACCCCTACACCGAGGCGCTGCTGTCGGCCATCCCGGTGCCCGACCCCGACCGGCCCCGGCGCCGCACCCGGCTGAGCGGCGAGATGCCGAGCCCGCTGGACCCGCCGGCCGGCTGCCGCTTCCACACCCGGTGCCCGATCGCCGTCGAGGGGGTGTGCGACACCGAGGTGCCCGAGCTGCTGGCCGGCGACGCCCCGGACCACCTGGCCGAGTGCCACCTGCGCACCGGCGCACACCGGGACCTCGACCCGGGCCGGGCGCCGGCCGCCCCGGAGGCGTGACCGGCCCGCCCGGGACCCGGCGCCCGGCCGTGCGGCCCGGTGCCGACCCCCACTAACCTGGGCGCTCCGACCCGAGGAGATCCGCCACCCGTGCTGACCGCGATCACCGTCACGCTCAACGTCGTCTCGTCCCTGCTGATGATCGTCCTGGTGCTGCTGCACAGCGGCAAGGGCGGCGGCCTCTCCGACATGTTCGGCGGCGGCATCGGGGCCAGCGCCATGGGGTCGACGGTCATGGAGCGCAACCTCGACCGCATCACGGTCGTCGTGTCCCTGATCTGGGGGTTCACGGTGGTCGCGCTCGCGCTCATGCTCGGCTGACCCCCGGCGGCGCCCGGTGAGCATCCTCGGCACGCGGGTCGCCCGTGTCGAAGACCCCCGGCTGCTGACCCGGGGCGGGACCTACGTCGCGGACCTGCGCGACCCTCGCCTCGACGGCGCGGTGCACGCCAGCTTCGTGCGCGCCACCGTCGCCCACGGGACGATCCGGGGGATCGACGTCGAGGAGGCTCGGCGGATGCCCGGCGTCGTCGACGTGGTCGTCGGCGTCGAGGTCGACCTGCCTCCCATCCCCGGCACGGTCAACCGGGCGATGGCGCGGCCGCACCTGGCGGTCGACCGGGTGCGGTTCGTCGGCGAGCCGGTGGCCGTCGTCCTCACCGAGCGCCCCGAGCAGGGCCCCGACGCCGCCGAGCTCGTCGTCGTCGACGTCGACCCCCTGCCGCCGGTCGTCGGCACCGACGCCGCCCTCACCGACGAGACGCTGCTGTTCCCCGAGGTCGGCACCAACCTGGTCGCCGAGGCGGGCGACCCCGACGGTGCCACCGCGCCCGACGGGCCCGCCGCCTGCGAGGTGGTTGTCCGCCAGCGCATCGTCAACCAGCGGCTGGCCGCCTGCCCCCTCGAGGTGCGGTCGTCGGCGGCCGCCTGGGACGGCGGCCGGCTCGTCCTGTGGTGCTCGACGCAGAACGCCCACGGCGTGCACGACGCGCTCGTCCGGGCCTACGGACTCGACCCGGCCGGCGTGCGGGTGATCGCGCCCGACGTCGGCGGCGGGTTCGGGGCGAAGATCGGTGCCCACCCCGAGGATCTCCTGCTGCCCTGGCTGGCCCGGCGCGTCGGCCGGCCCGTCCGGTGGGTGGAGACCCGCACCGAGAACATGACGGCGATGGTGCACGGGCGGGCCCAGGTGCACGAGGTGACCATCGGCGGCCGCCGCGACGGCACCATCGAGGCCTACCACCTCGACATCGTGCAGGACGCCGGCGCCTACCCGGCGATGGGCGCCTACCTGCCCCGGCTGACCCAGGCGATGGCCGCCGGCACCTACGCCGTCGACCGGGTGACCTCGCGCTCCCGCGTCGTCGTGACGACCACGACGCCGGTCGCCTCCTACCGGGGCGCGGGGCGGCCCGAGGCGACCGCGGCCATCGAGCGGGCCGTCGAC
>DATGPY010000157.1:0-3280 GCA_035304465.1 Acidimicrobiales bacterium
CGCCACCACGTCCCGGTCCAGCCGCCCGGTGCGCACGAACCGCCGCCGCCGGGCGGGCTCGTCGAGCCGGAACCGCCGCCAGCACCACCACAGCGCGGCGGCACCCACCAGCTCGAGCACCACGTCGAACCCGCCACGGGCCAGCTCCGGCAACCGGGCGTCGCTCCACGCGACCCCGGTGAACGGCCACCAGAAGGCGTCGGTGTCGGCCCACACGCCGTCGAGCAGCAGGTGCAGGAAGACCCCGATGGGGATCGCCACCAGCCGCCGCTGCACGAGACGCTGGCGGGGCGTCAGCACCATGGCCAGGACCAGCAGCGCCGCCGCCCCGGTGAGGCTGTGCAGCACCCGGGGTGACCCGAACGGCAGCTCGACCAGCGGCAACAGCGCCCCGGCCACCACGAGGCGGTAGTCCACGGCGGGGCTGCGGAACACCACCCACACCAGGACGAACGCGCCGCCGGCGAACCAGAGGACCATGGGGGCCGCTCACTCGCGGACGAGCAGGCGCCCGCACTCCTCGCAGTGCACCGGCTCGTCCGGGCTCAGCTTGCGGATGCGGTCGACCTCGACCGCGGACAGGCGCAGGTGGCACCCCTGGCAGGTGCCGTTCACCAGGCGGGCGACGGCGACGCCGCCGAGCGCCGACCGCAGGCGGTCGTACTCGGGCCAGAGGTCCTCGGGCACGGCGGCGGCCGCCCGCTCGCGCTCGGCCCGCACACCGGCCGCCTCCTCGTCGATCTCGGCTTCGGCCGCGGCCAGCTCCTCCTCGATCCGCCCGGCCTCGGCGACCAGCCGCTGGCGCTCGGCCTCCAGCTCCTCCCGGCGGGCGTCGACCGGCTCGGCGAGCTCCATGATCTCCAGCTGCTCGTCCTCGAGCTGGCCGATCCGCCGGCGGATCGACGCCACGTCGTCCTGCAGCGCCTGCAGCTCGCGGGGGTTGGTGACCGAACCGGAGTAGAGCTGCTTCTCGGCCTGGCCGGCGCGCTCGGTGAGCGACGCCACCTCGTCCTCGAGGCGCTGCTGGCTGCGGCTGAGCTCGCCCCGCCGCTCGTCGACCTCCGTGAGCTGGGACTCGACCTCGGCGATCGCGGCCCGGACCTCGGCGAGCCGGGCGCGCTGCGGCAGCCCCTCGCGCTTGACGGCCAGCTGGTCGAGGCGGGTGTCCAGGGCCTGGACCGCGAGCAGCGACTCCCAGCGACTCATCGACGTCGGACCCTATCCGCTGAGGGCCGGCCCCCGGACATCACGTGGCCGCCGTCGGTTCGGTCGGTGGGGGTGGGTCGGTGCCGGGCGGCTCGGGCGGGTCGCTCGACGGTGGCGCGGTCGTCGTGGGCGACGCCGGCGCGTCGCCGCCCCCACCACCCCCACCGTCCCCGCGGCCGCCGCCTCCGCCGCCGTTCGGGTCGCCGGCGGCCGCGGGCGGCGGGGGCCCGGCCTCCGGAGGCGGTGCGGGTTGGTCGCCCGGCGGGGCCTCCGGCGGCGCCGGCGGGGGCGGCGGCGGGGTCAGGTCGATGCCGCCGGGCACGGTGAGCAGCTCGCCGCCCGGCCGCGACGGCGGCGCGGGGAAGCCGACCGGCTCCCGGCCCTGCTGCCAGGCCCGCATGAACTCGCCCCAGATGCGGGCCGGGTAGCTTCCGCCGGTGATCTGGCGCCCACCCAGGGTGATCGTGAACTTCTCGCCCAGGCCGCCGACCCACACGGCGGTGGCCAGCGACGGCGTGTAGCCGACGAACCACCCGTCGGTGGAGTCGTTGGTCGTGCCGGTCTTGCCCGCCACCTGCTGGCCCGGCACCTGGGCGGCGGTGCCCGTCCCCGACTGCACGTTCTGGATCAGAACGTGGGTGACCAGGCGGGCGACCTCGGGGGCGATCCGCTGCTCGGGCTCCGGGGTGTGGGTGTAGATGACCTCGCCGTGCCGGTCCTCGATGCGCTCGATCAGGTACGGGCGGTTGTAGACGCCGTCGTTGGCGATCGTGGCGTAGGCCGAGGCCATCTCCAGCGGCGTGATGTCGGCGACGCCGAGCGGCGTCGACGGGCAGGAGTCGCAGATCGTCGGCACCTCGTCGCCGTCGGCCGTCGTCCGGGTGCGCGGGATGCCGAGCCGGTAGGCCATGTCGGCCACCTGGTCCAGCCCGGCGATCAGGCCGAGGCGCACGTAGGCGCAGTTCGACGAGGCCAGGGTCTGCGAGGTGATCGTGCCGATGCTGCCGCCGCCGTCGGCGTAGTTGCCCGGCTCGTAGACGCCGCCCTCGCTGTTCTCGTGGGCGAAGCGGCACGGCATCGTGCCGTTGATGATGTCGTCCGGCGAGTAGCCCTGCTCCATCAGGGCGGCGAGCACGAACGTCTTGAACGACGAGCCCACCTGGCGGCGGTTCTGCGTGACCAGGTTGTACTTCCAGTGGTCGAAGCCCGGGCCGCCGACCATGGTCCGCACGGCGCCCGTCGCGGGCTCGATCGACACGACGGCCGCCGACCCGCGGCGGGGCTCGCCGGTCTCGGGGTTGACGCCGGGCTGCGCGAACACCCCGTTCTCCAACGGCAGGACCGAGTCCCGGGCCGCCAGCGCCTGCTGCTGCGCCGCGGGGTCGAAGGTCGTGTAGATCTTCAGCCCGCCCTGGTAGACGGCCTTGTACCGCTCGTCCTCCGTGTCGCCCAGCACCGCGAACTCCGGCGAGGTGAGCAGCTGCTGCCGCACCTCCTCGGCGAAGTAGTCGTTGGGCTTGGGCAGGTACTGGTGGAACTGCGGCGTCGTCGGCGCCGCCTTCCACCACTCCGCCTCCGCCTCGGTCAGTGCGCCGGTCTCGACCATGCGGTCGATGGCGACGTCCCGGCGCGCCTGCGCCCGCTCCGGGTAGCGCACGGGGTTGTAGTGGATGGGGTTGCGGATGATCCCGGCGAGCATCGCCGCCTGCCCGACGTCCAGCTGCTCGACGGGGACGCCGAAGTAGGTCTCGGCCGCGGCCTGGATCCCGTACGCGTGGTTGCCGAAGTAGACGGTGTTCAGGTAGCGGGCGAGGATCTCCTCCTTGGTCATCTGCCGCTCGAGCCGCTGCGCGAGCACGATCTCCTGCAGCTTGCGGTCGAGCGTCTGCTCGTGGGTCAGCAGCTCGAGCTTCACCAGCTGCTGGGTGATGGTCGAGCCGCCCTGGCTGATGCCGCCCTCCTCGACGTTGGTCTTGAACGCGCGCAGCATGCCCCGCACGTCGTAGCCGTCGTGGACCCAGAAGCCCTGGTCCTCGACGGCGATGATGGCGTCGATGACGTGCTGGGGGACCTG
>DATGPY010000158.1:0-2294 GCA_035304465.1 Acidimicrobiales bacterium
ACCGCCGGCCGTGGGCGGCGCGCGCCGGCATCCTCATCCTCGCCCCCACCGGCGCGCTCATCGTGCTGCTCGCTCACTGGATGCGGGACGTCCTGTACGGCGAGGAACCGATGTTCGTGCTCGGGGTCGCCTACGTCGGGCTCGGTGCCGCCTGCGTCGTCGCCTCCGGCCTCCTCCTCGTCGACCGGATCGGCGCCGCGCTCCGCCGGGGCCGGGTCGACACCACCGAGCCGCCGGCGTGACCATCCCACACCCGGGCGCGCGCGACGTCACCACTTTCCGGCGACGGGTCGGTGCGTCGATCGCGTCCACGTTCGTGTGCTGGACCTGGGTCGGGGTGGCGGTCGTCGCCGGCGCGGCGCTCGAGCACCCGCCGGAGCACGACATGCCGTCCCCACCACGCGGGGAGCACGGGGGCCTCGTGGCGCTCGGCGTGGTGTCCCTCGCCCTCGCCGTGTACCACCTGGTGGTCGCCGTCTCGCTGCTGGCCGGCCGCCGTCGGGCGCAGCGCGCCGGCACCACCACCGCCGCCATCGCCGGCGCCGTCGCCGCGGCCTACGCCGCCCCGGCCACCGGGTCGCCGACGCTCGTCCTGGGTGCCGTCGTCGGGCTGTTCGGCGAGATCACCCTCGCCTGCCTCCCTCTCCCCCGCTCGCCGACGGCCGATCGCCGCCACGCCGGGCCAGACGGCCTCACGCACCATGCCCCTCCGGCAGTACGACCGCTCCCCGCCACCGACCCCGGCCACCGGGACCTCACCGTCGCGGGCGCGATCGCCGCGGTCGTCGTCGCAGCCCCCACGGCCTGGGCCGGCCTCGGGGTGGGCGCCGTCGGCATCGGGATGTTCCTGCTCGACCGGGACGTCTCGGCCTACCACCGCGGCAGCGCCGGGGCCTGCGTGGTGACCATCCCGTCGCTCCTGATCGGGGCGGCGTTCATGGCGTCCGCCACCTGCCTCGTCGCGCTCGGCGTCGCGCACCTGCTCGGCCGCCCGTGGCCGTCGAGCACCGGCCTCGCGACGGGGGCAGCACCCGTCGACACCGGGCACGGGCCGCCGTCGGGCCCACACGGCGGCATCCCGGAGCGCCGCGCCTCGGTCGGGACGCCCGCCGTCCCGGTGGACCAACGCCCGAGCGGGCCCGGCGCCACGACGATCGTCGCCGCCGTCGCCGCGGCGGTCACGGCCCTCGCCGGGTCCTGGGTGGGCCTCTCCGGCATCGTCGGCCCCGAGCTCGGCGGGGCGCCGACGGGTCCGGCCGGGACGCTCGTCTCTGCGCCGGGGATCGGGGCCGTGGTCGTGGCCCTCGCCGTGTGGCACCTGGTGCTCGCCGTCTCGCTGGTGCTCGGCGCCCCGTGGGCACCGCCGGCCGGCATCGTGACCTTCGCCGTCACCGGCGCGCTCGCCCTGCTCGGGGCGCTGCCGGGGTGGTGGACCGGGTGGCTGCTCACCGTGGCCGACCTCACCGCCGCGGGCCTGCTGTCCGCCGGCCACCAGCGCGAGCTGGCGGGGGCGACCGGAGCTGACGGGTCGGCCACGCCCAGAGTGGCACGCCGACGGCAGGAACCGGGAACCGGACCGCCATCGCGCTCGTCCAACCCCTCGTGATGCGACCCCTCCGACTCCTGACCGTCCTCGCCGCCGTCGGGGTGGTGGCCGGGTGCGGCGGCAGCCCCGACACCCTCGTCCCGACCTCCGGCACGACGCCGACCTCGCGCCCGGCACCGCCGGGGACGAGAGGACCGGGCGAGCTGGTGGCGCTCGTCGACGTCCACCACGCTGGTGGCCACCCGCCGGAAGCGCCCACGGCGGTGCTCGACGACGAGAACGACCGGATGGCCTACCCGGGCTGGTTCGCGGCCGACCACCCGGACGCGGCGGAGGAGATCGCCGACGTGCTCGCCGCCCCCGACCTCGACCCCGAGACCGTGCTCGTGGCGGCGACCATCCCGCTCGAGTGCGACACCATCGACGGCGTCGAGCTGTTCGTCGGAGACGCCGACATCGCGGTCGTGCCCACCGGCGTGACCCACCACGAGGAGTGCTACAGCCACCGGACCGTCGTAGCGATCCTGGAGGTCGACCGCGCGGACCTCCCCGCCTCGCTGTGACGGTCGACAGCGCGGGTCGCCGGGCCGAGGCCGGGTCGACGCCGCCGCTCAGGCGGCGTCGGCGAAGCGGTACCAGCGGTGCTCGTCGAAGTCGTAGAGCTGGCAGGTGGCGAAGATGCGCCGCACCGTCGACCACCGGAACCGGTAGGTCGTGATCTCGTCGCCGTGGGCGGCGGCCAGGTCCT
>DATGPY010000159.1:0-2537 GCA_035304465.1 Acidimicrobiales bacterium
CGGGTTGAGGGCGTCGGTCAGCACGTCCGCGGACATGAGGACGTGGTCGACGAGCAGGTCGGTGCTGTCGGACTGCGCCTGGCGCATGGCCTCGGCCCCACCCACGATCTCCATGATCTCGGTGGTGATGGCGTCCTGGCGAGCCCGGTTCATCTCCCGGCTGTACTTGACGATCAGCTCCTCGGCGTTGTCGGTCGCCGACTTCATCGCCCGCTGCTGGGCGGCGAAGAACGAGGCCGCGCCCTCGAGCAGGGCCGCGTACAGCCGGGCCTCGGCGTAGCGCGGCAGGAGCCGGTCGAGGATCTGCTGCGGCGCGGGCTCGAACTCGTAGTCGGCGGTCGGACCGTCGCCCGTCTCGAGGAGCGCGGGGTCCAGGGGCACGAACCGGCGGATCGTGACCCGCTGGGTGCCGACCGAGAGGAACTGCGTGTAGGCCAGCTCGACGCGGTCGTACTCGCCCTCCTCGAACCGCGTCGTCACGTAGTCGGCGATGACCCGGGCGTCCTCGTAGGAGGGGTTGTCGGAGATCCCGACGTAGGCCTCGTCGATCTCCCAGCCCCGGAAGCGGAAGTACGACTGCGCCTTCTTGCCCACCGTGACGAGCCGCGTCCGGCGCCCCTCGGCGCGCTGGCGCTGCATCGACCGCTCGGCGGCCCGGATGACCGAGCTGTTGTAGGCGCCGGAGAGCCCCCGGTCGCCGGCGATCACGACGTAGGCGACGGTCTCGACCTGCTCGCGCTGGGCGAGGAGGGGCGAGCCCTCACCGGCGCCGGCCGCCGCCAGGTTGCGGATCACCTCGGTGATGCGCTCGCTGTAGGGGCGAGCGGCGGCGACCCGCTGCTGGGCCTTCGCGATGCGGCTGGCGGCGATGAGCTCCATCGCCTTGGTGATCTTCTTCGTCGACTGGATCGAGCGGATCCGCCGACGCAGCGCCCGTTCCTTGCCGCCGGCCACGGATCAGCCCTGACCGTCCTGCGGGGTCCCGGCGTCGGTGGCCTGCTCCCAGCTGAACTGCTCGGCGAAGGCCTTGATGGCGCCCTCGAAGACCTCCATGTCGGGGATGTCGCCCGTCGTTCGGATGGCCTCGAGGATGTCGCCGTGCCGGGCCCGGAACCACTCGATCAGCTCGGCCTCGAAGCGCCGCACCGCCTCGACCGGGATGGGGTCGAGGTACCCGTTGGTGCCGGCGTAGAGCACCACGACCTGCTCCTCGACCGGCATCGGGCTGTTGAGCGGCTGCTTGAGCAGCTCGACGAGCCGGTAGCCCCGCTCGAGCTGGGCCTGGGACACCTTGTCGAGCTCGGAGCCGAAGGCGGCGAAGGCCTCCAGCTCACGGAACTGGGACAGGTCGCCCTTCAGCGTGCCGACCGCCCGCTTCATGGCCTTGATCTGCGCGTCGCCGCCGACCCGCGAGACCGAGATGCCGGTGTCGAAGGCGGGGCGCACGCCGGCCTTGAACAGGTCGTCCTGCAGGTAGATCTGCCCGTCGGTGATCGAGATGACGTTGGTGGGGATGTAGGCCGAGACGTCGCCGGCCTTGGTCTCGATGATGGGCAGGGCGGTGAGCGATCCGGCGCCGTTCTCGTCGGACAGCTTCGCGGCCCGCTCGAGCAGCCGGCTGTGCAGGTAGAACACGTCGCCGGGGTAGGCCTCGCGTCCCGGCGGGCGCCGCAGCAGCAGCGAGATCTGCCGGTAGGCCTCGGCCTGCTTGGACAGGTCGTCGTACACGACGAGCGCGTGCTCGCCGTTCTCCATCCAGTGCTGGCCCATGGCGCAGCCGGCGTAGGGGGCCAGGTACTTGAACGGCGAGGGGTCGGAGGCGCCGGCCACGACGACCACCGTGTAGTCGAGCGCGCCGTGCTCCTGGAGCGTGGCCACCGTGTTGGCGACCGTCGACTCCTTCTGGCCGACCGCCACGTAGATGCACTTCACGCCCAGCCCGCGCTGGTTGATGATCGTGTCGATGGCGATCGTCGTCTTGCCGGTCTTGCGGTCGCCGATGATCAGCTCCCGTTGGCCCCGGCCGATCGGCGTCATGGCGTCGATGGCCTTGATGCCGGTCTGCAGCGGCTGCTTCACCGGCTGGCGGCCCATGATGCCGGGCGCCTGGATCTCCATGCGGCGCTCGGTCACGTTGGTGATCGGGCCGCCGCCGTCGACCGGGTTGCCCAGCGCGTCGACGACGCGGCCGAGCAGGCCGTCGCCGACCGGGACCGACAGGATGCGGCCGGTGGCCTTGACGATCTCGCCCTCGCGGACGTCGGCGGCATCGCCGAGCACGACCGCACCGATCGAGTCCTCGTCGAGGTTCAGGGCCAGGCCGACGGCCCCGCTCTCGAACTCGACCAGCTCGTTGTAGGCCACCTCGGGCAGGCCCGACAGCGTGGCGATGCCGTCACCGACCTCGACGACGCGGCCGACCTGGGCGGTCTCGACCTCGGGCTTGAAGTCGGCGAGGTTCTTGCGCAGCGCCTCGGCGATGTCGCTGGTGTTGATGGTCAGCTCTGCCATCGTTCTCGTACGTCCTCGTTACTCGT
>DATGPY010000160.1:0-2399 GCA_035304465.1 Acidimicrobiales bacterium
ACCTCGAGGATCCGGTCCATCTTCGTGGTGACGATCACCACCGGGTCGCCGACCGGCACCGCACCGCCCGCCAGACCCGTGCCCGAGCCCCGGGCGACGAACGGGCGCCCGTGCTGGCGGGCGATGCGCACGGCCGCGGCCACCTCGGCGGTGTCGAGCGGGAAGCAGGCCACGGCCGCCGAGCCCTGCAGCACCGAGGCGTCCCGTCCGTAGAGGCCGAGCTCGACGGCCCCCGTGCGCACCCGGTCGGGTGCGAGGGCGGCCGCCAGGTCGGCGACCAGGGCGTCGTGCGCCTCGGCGGGTTGCGACGCGCTCACGACGGCAGTCTGCCCCAATCCGCCCCACGGACCGCATCCGCTCGGCCCGTCCGGCGCGAAACCCGATCGACGGGGGCGTTCGGCCCCGCTACCCCGGTGCCCATGACCCCCACCTCGACCCGGATGCTGATCCGGCCGGTCGACGACCCCGCGTCGCCCGACGTCGACGGGCTGCTGGCCGTGCGGCGCCGCCACGACGCCGAGGTCTGGCCGGACGACCCGCCGATCCCCCGGTCGGAGCTGGCCGCCGAGCTGTTCTCGCCCACCCCGCACCACGCGGCGCGGTCGTGGCTGGCGACGGTCGGCGGCGAGCCGGTCGGCGCCGCCTTCCTCCGCCGCGAGCTCGACGGCGTCAACGACGGGACCGCCCGCCTCGAGGTCCTCGTCGTACCCACCCACCGGCGCCTCGGCGTCGGGCGGCAGCTCGCCGCGGCTGCGCTCGACGAGGGCGACGGCCGCCCGACCCGCTCGATCGTCGCCTGGCCGATGGACGAGGCCGGCGCGGCGTTCTGCGCCGCGCTGGGCTTGACGGCCCGCCAACAGGACGTGTGCAGCCGGTTGCGGATCGCCGACCTGGACCCGGCGCAGCAGCGGGCGTGGATCGACGAGGCGCCGGCGCGCGCGGCCGGCTACCGGCTCGTCGGCTGGGTCGGGGAGGTGCCCGACGAGTGGCTGGAGCCTCTCGCCCGGGCCTTCGACGCCATGGCGGACGCGCCGATGGACGACGTCGAGTGGCAGATCCCGCCGATCGACGGCGCCCGGATGCGCGCCGGCATCCGGGGCTGGGACGCCCAGGGCTACGACGTCGTGCACACCCTGGCGGTGGCGCCCGACGGGTCGCCGGCCGGCGCCACCGCGCTGGCGGTCTCCCGGCTCCGCCCGGCGATCGGCCGCCAGGGCGACACCGGCGTGCTGCGGGGCCACCGCGGCCTGGGCCTCGGCCGCTGGCTCAAGGCCGAGAACCTGCGGCGGGCCCTGGCCCACCAGCCGGCGATGGCGGTGGTCGAGACGTTCAACGCCGGCAGCAACCCGCACATGCTGGCGATCAACCGGGACATGGGCTTCCGCCCCGTGCGCACCTTCGAGACCTGGCAGGCCGACGTGGACGACGTGATGGCGGCGCTGCGGGGGCGCTAGCCGGCGAGCAGCCGGTAGTCGGGGTTGAGGATCGCCAACCGGTCCTTGTGCACGCCGGCCGTGCCGGTGACCTCGACGCGCGCCCCCGGGCGCACGCCACCCAGCTCCCGCCGGCCGAGGAACACGGCGAGCAGCGAGCCGGTGCCGTCGTCGAGGACGCACTCCAGCGTCGGCACGTCGCGCCGGGGCGCCACCCGCAGCACCTCGACCGTGCCCCGCACCCGCACCCGGTCGCGCCAGCGCACCTCGCCGATGGGGGTGACGCCGTCGGTGTCGTCGCGGGGCGGCCGGTCGGGCCGGCGGGCGGCCGTGGTCAGCCGCCCCCGGCGGGGCGGCGGGGGTGGCAGGTGGCGGGCCTCGTCGGCCGCCCAGGCGTCGAAGTGGAACGGCACCGAGGTGACGTTGGCGTGCGGCAGGCGTGACACCTCGGCCGCGATGTCGTCGGCCGTCCGGGCGTGCAGGATGCGGCGCCACAGGCCGTTGTACTTGCGGTCCGGCAGCAGGACCGACACCTCGGTCTCGCCGTCGGACAGCTCGTGGGCCACGAGCTCGACCGCCGCCCGGGTCAGGCGCCGGTCGGGGCAGGCGACGAGGTCGAGCGGCACCCGGGCCATGCCCAGGCGCCGCCAGTCGGCCGCCAGGCGCTCGGCGGCCTCGTCGTCGACGACGACGTGGACCGCCCGCAGGTCGTCGGGGGTGAGGGTGCGGGCGTACTGGATGGCCCGAGCCGCCGCCACGTCGAGCCGGTCGACCATGACCAGCACGACGTGGCGCCGCAGGATCGGCGCGCCGATCGCCGCCGGCACGTCGGTGTCCAGCGCCGCCCGCTCGCGCTCGTACTGGCGGTTCAGCCGCAGCAGCACGACGACCGCCGCCGGCATGACGGGCAGGACCACCCACGCGTCGGTGAAGCGGGTGACGAGGACGACGAGCACGATCGACGCC
>DATGPY010000161.1:0-11973 GCA_035304465.1 Acidimicrobiales bacterium
GCCGGACCTGGCTGGCGGCGCTGTGGTGCTTCCTCGCCGGGTCGCTGCTGTGCGGGGCCGCCTGGTCGGTCGAGAGCCTGATCGCCTTCCGGGTGCTGAAGGGGCTCGGCGCGGGGCTCGTCCTGCCGCTCGTGCAGGCCATCCTCGTCGGCGCGGCCGGGCCGGCCCGCGTCGGCCGGATCATGGCGGTGGTCGGCATCCCCGGCCAGCTCGCCCCGATCGTCGGACCGGTCGTCGGCGGCGCCGTGCTCTCCTCGCTGGGGTGGCGGTGGCTGTTCCTCGTCAACGTGCCGGTCGTCGCCGTGGCCCTCGCCACCGCCCACCGCCGCCTGCCCGACACCGGCCGCCGGGCGCCCACCCGCCTCGACCTGCCCGGCCTGGCCCTGGCCGCCCCTGGGCTCGCCGCGCTCCTGGCCGGGCTGGCCGTCGCCGGCCGCTCGGCCGACCCGACCGACGTCTCCGTCGTCGCCGCCACCGCCGGCGGCGCGGCGCTGCTCGCCGGCTTCGTCCTCCACGCCCGCCGCCGGCGGGAGCGGGCGCTCCTCGACGTCCGCCTCCTGCGGGTGGGCCGGTTCGGCGCGGCCACCGCGTCGCTGTTCCTCTTCGGCGTGTCCCTGTACGGCCCGCTGCTCGTGCTGCCCCTCTTCTACGAGCGGGTGCACGGCGCCGCCCCCGACGCCGTCGGGTGGCTGCTCGCGCCCCAGGGCGTCGGCACCATGGCCGGGCTGTGGGTCGCCGGGCGGGCCACCGATCGGGTCGGGGCGCGCTCGGTGGCGGCGGCCGGCATCGTGCTCGTCGCCGCGGCGACGCTGCCCTTCTGCCTCGCCGGCCCCGGGACCCCGCCGGCCGGGCTCGCCGCCGCGTCCGCCGTGCGGGGCGCCGGGCTGGGCGCGGCCGGCGTGGCCGTGCTCGGCGGCGCCTACCGCGACGTCCCCGAGCCCGCCGTCCCCCGGGCCACGAGCCTGCTGCACGCCGTCCAGCGGATCGGCGCGTCGTTCGGCACGGCGACGATGGCCGTCGTCCTCGAGCGGGGCCTCGCGGGCGCCGGCGGCGACACGCCCTCGGCCGTGGCCGGCGCCTTCCGCATCGCCTTCGGGTGGTCGGTCGGGCTGGCGCTCGCCGCCCTCGTGCCCGCCCTCGCGCTGCCCCGGCGACCGCGGGCGACCGTCTCAGAGGTCGGGCGGGACCTCCCGGGAGAGCAGGTGCTCGCCCTCGACCCACCGGGCCTGGACCCAGAGCAGCGACGAGAGGCGGTTGAGGTACGGCACGACGTGTGAGCCCTCGACCGTGGCCGCCACCGCCTCGCGCTCGGCCCGGCGGACGACCGTGCGGGCGAGGTCGAGGTGGGCGGCGAGCGGCGTCTGGCCGGGCACCACGAACTGGGCGGGCGGCTCGAAGCGCCGGCCCAGGTCGTCGACCATCGCCGCGACGGCCTCGACCATCTCTGCGCTCACCTTGGTCTGGCCGTCCACGAGCCGGTCGCGGTGCTCGGGCGCGGTGGCCAGCTCGGCCATCAGCACCCACAGGTCGCGGCACACGTGGGTGAGCTGCCGGTCGAGCTCGCCGCCCCGCTCGCAGTGCGAGCGGGCGACGCCGATGGCGGCCTGGGCCTCGTCCACCGCGCCGACGGCGCGGGGGTGCGCGGAGTCCTTCGGCACCCGGCCGCCGAAGAGCAGACCGGTCGTGCCGTCGTCCCCCCTGCCGGTGTACAGGCGCGTCACACCGGCGACCCTACCGGGGTGCCCCGTCCCGGCCCAGCACGGCGGCCACCCGCTCCAGGGCGACCCGCAGGTTGTCCTCGCCGACCGCCGCCACGGCCTCGACCACCGGCAGCCACCGCAGCGGCGCGGTCGGCCGCTCCGCCACGGCCCGCTCCGGCCGCTCGGTGGCGAGCAGGTAGCGCAGGTCGACGTGCTCGTGGGCCGGCTCGCCCCGGCCCACCGGGACGGGGACGACCGCCACGTGGACGAGTGACGGACGGTCGGGGTCGGGCCAGCCGGCGAGGTCGTCGAGGCCGGTCTCCTCCCACCCCTCGCGCCGGGCCGCCGCCAGCGGCCCGGCGTCGGTCGGGTCGACGTGGCCGCCGACGTGCAGCCAGGCCGCCATCCGCTCGTGCCACCGCAGCAGCACCCGCCCGGTCGGCGGGTGGACGACGACCGCCGACCCGGTGACGTGGCGGGGTGCGGCCCGCGACCACGGGTCGGGCCCCCGCACCACCTCCCTGGCCACCACCAGGTCGGCGGCCTCGCGCTCGTCGAGGGCGACGTGGGCGTCGAGCTGGGCGAGGACGTCCTCCACGCCGCCAGCCTCGCGGCTCGGCGGGCACGCCGCACGCACGTTCCGCGGGGTGGGCGGCGCCGGCGGGCTCAGGCCCGCCCGGCCGCCGCGTTCGCCGCCGGGCGCCGCGGCGGCACGCCGACGAGCAGCCAGCCCACCATGCCGGCGACGACGAAGCCCGCGCCGTTCAGCACCCCGTGCGTGCTGGCCATGGCGTGCAGGCCGAGCGCGGGCAGGGACGCGGCCCGGGCCACCGCCCAGTGCACCGCCAGCAGCATGGGGATGATCGGCGACAGCGCGGCGCCCACCAGCAGCGCCTTGCCCACCGCCCGGGCCCGCCCCGGGCGCCGCCGCCCGGCGACCGGGCCCGGTGGCAGCCCGTCCCCGTCCCACCGCCCGGGGGCGTCGCCGTCGCGCGCCGAGGTGGACGTCGCCAGCAGGAACGTGCCGAAGGCGATCGCCCAGGCGGCGTAGGTCATGACGAGCGCGCCGAGGACGAGCAGCAGCGACGAGTCGAGCGCGAACCCGGCAGCGACGACGGGCGGGCCGGCCACCGACATGGCGCAGCCGGAGACGAGCGCCAGGCGGCTGGCCAGCCAGTCGACCGCCGCCAGCGCGGCCGCGCCGAGCACCGGCAGGCCGAAGCCGGCGAAGTGGAGGTGCACGGCGGTCAGGCGCACGAGGTCGGTCGACAACCCGAACGGGTGCAGCCCGAGCCGGCTCACCACCAGCCAGGCGCCGCCGACCGCCAGGTAGCCGAGCCCGGCGGCGAGCGTCAGGGCGCCGAGCCCGGGCAGCGCCAGCGCGTGCCGCCAGCGCCGGCTCGCCACCGTCACGCCGGCCACGGCGGCGCACAGGCAGACCGCGGCCCACAGGCCCGCCAGCGCCCCGGCGGTCCCGCCCTCGGCGACGAGCAGCGAGCCCGTCGCGGCGAGCGCGCCCGCGGGCTGCAGACGCCGGGCCACCCGTAGGGCGCCCGACGCGGCGTCCCCGACGAGCCGGTCGACGAGCGACAGCCCCAGCGTGGCGACGACCAGGGGACCGGCGGCGACTGCGACGTCGATCAGGTCGATGGCGCGAACGCTAGCCCGCGGCCGCCGACGATCGCGGTCCCGCTGGCAGCGAGAAGCCGCGCCGGGCCGCCATGCGCACGAGGGTGCGGGCGTTGCGCACCGCGGCGCCGCCGGGGTCGTTGTTGAGGTAGACGAACACGTCGCCGCGGCGGGCTCCCGGCCAGGCGCCGTCGAGGCGGTCGAGCCACGACGCCAGGGCGCCGCGCCCGTAGGACGGCCGCGGCGTGGCCGTGCCGTGGTGCAGGCGCAGGTAGCCCCAACCGGCGGTGCGCCACAGCGGGGTGACCGGTCGCCCGTCCCGGTCGGCCCAGCACAGGGCCGCGCCCCGGCGCTCGAGCACGGCCCGCACCTCGTCGTCGTCCCACGACGGGTGGCGGGGCTCGACCGCGACCCGGGCGTCGCGCGGGAAGGCCCGCAGGCAGGCGTCGAGCCGGTCGGGGTCGGCTCGCAGCGTCGGCGGCAGCTGCAGGAGGAAGGGCCCGAGCCGGGGCCCGAGCGCCGCCGCCCGGTCGACGAGTCGGCCGACGGGCTCGACCGGGTCGGCGAGGCGCTTGACGTGGGTGAGGTAGCGGCTCGCCTTCACGGCCACGACGAAGCCGGGCGGGGTCTGTTCGCACCACCGCTCGAACACCGACCGCTCGGGCAGCCGGTAGAAGGCGTTGTTCACCTCGACCGTGGCGAACTCCTCGGCGTACCGCTCCAGCCAGCGGCGCTGGGGCAGGCCCGCGGGGTACAGCACGCCGCGCCAGTCGCGGTACTGCCATCCCGACGTGCCGATCCACAGCGCCACGCCCGCTCCCGTACCCCGCCGGCGCGTGCGCCATCACCCGGCCGCGCCGGTCCGCCGCGTCCGAACACCTGCGCGTCGGCCCAGGTCGATAGATTGCGGTCCCATATGCGCAGCCGCTTCCTGGACCTCCTCGACGAGCGCGTCGTCGTCTACGACGGCGCCACGGGCACCAACCTCCAGGAGCTGGGCCTCACCGCCGACGACTTCGGCGGCCCCCAGTTCGAGGGCTGCACCGACATCCTCTCGGTCACCCGCCCCGACGTCATCGCCGAGCTGCACGAGTCGTTCTTCCGGGCCGGGTGCGACGTCGTCGAGACCAACAGCTTCGGCGCCTTCGCCGTCCCGCTCGGCGAGTACGGGATCCCGGAGCGGGCCCACGAGATCAGCCTCGCCTCGGCCCGGGTGGCCCGCGAGGTGGCCGACGGCTACGGCGGCCTCGTCGCCGGGTCGATGGGCCCGGGCACGAAGTCGCCCTCGCTCGGGCAGATCTCGTTCGTCGAGCTGCGGGACGCCTACGAGGTCATGGCCCGCGGCCTGCTCGAGGGCGGGGTCGACCTGCTCATCACCGAGACCCACTTCGACCTGCTGGCGGTGAAGGCCGCGGTCATCGGCGCCCGCCGGGCCATGTCCGCCGTCGGCCGCGAGGTCCCGCTCCAGGTGCAGGTCACCATGGAGCAGACCGGGACGATGCTGCTCGGCACCGAGATCGCCGCCGCGCTCGGCGCCATCGCCCCGCTGAAGCCGGACGTCATCGGCCTCAACTGCGCCACCGGCCCAGCGGAGATGCACGAGCACCTGCGCCACCTGTCGGCCAACGCGCCGATGCCGATCTCGTGCCTGCCCAACATGGGCCTGCCGTCGGTCGTCGACGGCAGGATGCACTACGACCTCGACCCCGAGGAGCTCGTCGAGCACCAGACCCGGTTCGTCACCGAGCTCGGCGTTCAGGTCGTCGGCGGCTGCTGCGGATCGACGCCCGAGCACATCCGGCGCCTCGCCGAGGTGGCCAAGGACCTCACGCCGGCGCGGCGCGACCCCCGCCCCGAGCCCGGCGCCACCTCGATGTTCTCGTTCGTGCCGTTCCGCCAGGACGCCAGCTTCCTCATCATCGGCGAGCGGACGAACGCCAACGGCTCGAAGAAGTTCCGCGAGACGATGCTGGCGGGCGACTGGGACGGCTGCATCCGCATCGCCCGCGAGCAGGAGCGCGAGGGCGCCCACGTCCTCGACGTGTGCGTCGACTACGTCGGCCGCGACGGCACCGCCGACATGGAGGAGCTGGTCAGCCGGTTCGCCACCCAGGTGACCGTGCCGCTCGTGCTCGACTCGACCGAGCCCCAGGTGCTCGAGGCCGGCCTGCAGCACCTGGGCGGGCGGGCGATCCTCAACTCCGCCAACCTCGAGGACGGCGACGGCCCCGGGAGCCGCTTCGACCGGGTGTGCACCCTGGCCCGCGAGCACGGGGCCGCGGTCATCTGCATGCTCATCGACGAGGAGGGCCAGGCCCGCGACGTCGAGTGGAAGATGCGGGTGGCGCACCGCATCCACGACCTGGCCACGAACCGCTACGGCCTCGACCCGAGCGCGCTGATCTTCGACCCGCTCACCTTCCCGCTCTCCACCGGCGACGAGGACCTGCGGGGCGACGCCATGGCCACGCTCGAGGCCATCCGGCGCATCAAGGCCGAGCTGCCCGGAGTCTACACGACCCTCGGCGTCTCAAACGTCAGCTTCGGCCTCTCGCCGGCCGCTCGCCACGTCCTCAACTCGGTGTTCCTCTACGAGGCGATCGAGGCCGGCCTCGACTCGGCCATCGTCCACGCCGGGCGGATCATGCCGATCAGCCGGATCCCCGAGGAGCAGCTGAAGGTCTGCCGCGACCTGATCTACGACCGCCGCGACCCCGAGGCCGGCTACGACCCGCTCGCCGCCCTGCTCGAGGTGTTCGCCGACGTCACCGTGGCCAAGGCCGAGAAGGAGGACCGCTCCGGCTGGCCGGTCGAGCAGCGCCTGCGCCAGCGCATCATCGACGGCGACCGCGACGGCCTGACCGACGACCTCGACGAGGCCATGGCCAAGGGCCACGCCCCGCTGTCGATCATCAACGACATCCTGCTCGACGGCATGAAGGTCGTCGGCGACCTGTTCGGCTCCGGCCAGATGCAGCTGCCGTTCGTGCTCCAGTCGGCCGAGACCATGAAGGCCGCGGTGGCGCACCTCGAGCCCCACATGGAGAGCGCCGAGTCGGGCGCCGGCAAGGGCCGCATCGTGCTCGCCACCGTGAAGGGCGACGTGCACGACATCGGCAAGAACCTCGTCGACATCATCCTCACCAACAACGGCTACGAGGTGCACAACCTCGGCATCAAGGTCGGCATCTCCGAGATGATCGACAAGGCGATCGAGGTCGGCGCCGACGCCATCGGCATGTCGGGCCTGCTGGTGAAGTCCACGCTCGTCATGCGCGACAACCTGGAGGAGCTCAACCGGCGCGAGCTCAGCCACATCCCCGTGCTGCTGGGCGGCGCCGCGCTGACCCGCAGCTACGTCGAGCGCGACCTGCGCGAGGTCTACGAGGGCCGGGTGTTCTACGGCAAGGACGCCTTCGAGGGCCTGCACGTCATGGACCGGCTCGGCGCCATCAAGCGGGGCGAGGAGCCCGACGACCCCGACTGGGGCCGCGTGCCCTCCGACTCCCGGGTGCCGTCCCGGGCCTCGCTCGGCCTGGCCGAGAAGGGCGACCGGCCGCCCGCCGAGGTGCCGGCCCGCTCCCCCGACGTGGTCACCGACAACGAGGTGCCCCGCCCACCGTTCCTCGGGTCGCGGGTGGTCAAGGGCCTGCCCATCGACGAGATCGCCGGCTACCTGAACGAGACCGCGCTCTTCCGGAACCAGTGGCAGTTCCGACCCGAGGGCGGCGAGAGCGACGAGGAGTTCAAGGCCCGCATCCGGCCGATCCTGCGAGACGAGCTGGCCAAGGCCAAGGCCGACGGCCTGCTCGTGCCCCAGGTCGTCTACGGCTACTTCCCCGCCAACGGCGACGGCAACGACCTGGTCGTCTGGACCGACGAGTCGCGCACGACCGAGCGGGTCCGCTTCCGCTTCCCCCGCCAGACGAAGGCGCCGTTCTACTGCATCGCCGACTTCTTCCGCCCGATCGACAGCGGCGAGGTCGACTACGCCGCCTTCAGCATCGTGACGATGGGCCCGGCGGTGTCCGAGCGCACGGCGAAGCTGTTCGCCGACGACCGCTACCGCGAGTACCTGCTGCTCCACGGGCTCGGCGTCGAGATGGCCGAGGCGCTGGCCGAGTACTGGCACCGGCGGGTCCGCGAGGAGTGGGGCTTCGCCCACGAGGACGGGCCCAGCCTGGCCGGGCTGTTCCGTCAGCAGTACCGGGGCGGCCGGTACTCCTGGGGCTACCCGGCCTGCCCCGACCTCGAGGACAACGTCAAGGTGCTCGAGTTGCTGGAGGGCCGGCGCATCGGCCTCGAGTGCAGCGAAGAGACCGGCTACCAGTACCACCCGGAGCAGACGACCTCGGCGCTCATCTGCCACCACCCGCAGGCCAAGTACTTCGTCGCCCGCTGACCCGGCGGCCGGCCCGGGCCGGATGTGCCACGCCGCGCGCGACCGCCTAGCCTCCGGGGGCGGTGGACAGGCTGGCGGGCGAAGCGATCGCAGTCCTCCGAGGGAACGACCGGGGCACCTGGACGCGCCCCTCTCCGCGCCTGTACCCGCACCAGTGGAGCTGGGACGCGGCGTTCGTCGCCATCGGCTGGGCCCACCTCGACCCCGACCGCGCCGTGGCCGAGCTGCGGTCCCTGCTGCGCGGCCAGTGGTCGACCGGCATGATCCCCCACATCGTGTTCGACCCCACCGTCGCGCTGGGCGCCTACGAGCCGCGCCACAGCCGGTGGGCGACCGCCGGCCTGTGCCCGCCGGACGTGCCGACGAGCGGGATCTGCCAGCCGCCGGTCCACGCCCTCGCCCTCGGGCGGGTGCGGGAGATCGCCGCCGAGCGGGACGACGGCTCCCTCGCCCGGGTCGACCGGGCGATCGCCGCGTTCTACCCCCGGCTGGCCGACTGGCACCGCTGGCTGCACACCGCTCGCGACCCCGAGGGCACCGGGCTGGTCACGATCTTCCACCCCTGGGAGAGCGGCCTCGACAACTCGCCGCGGTGGGACGGCGCGCTCGCCGCCGTGGCGCCCGACGGCGGGCCGGAGGAGCCCCGCCCCGACCTGTCCCACGTCGCCGACGCGTCCGAGCGGCCGACCGACGCCGACTACCGCCGCTACCGGGCGCTCGTGCGCTCGCTCGTCGACCTCGGCTACGACCAGGCCGCCGCCCACCGCCGCCACCCGTTCCGCGTGGCGGACGTGCTGTTCACGGCCGTGCTCGCCGCGGCCGACGAGGTTCTGGCCGACCTGGCCGTCGTGGCCGGTCACCCCGAGGCGGCCGACGAGCACCGGGCCGACGCCGCCCTCGCCCGCCGGGGCCTCGACGCCTGCTGGGACCCCGACCGCTGCGCCGCCCTCGACCGCGACCTGGTGCACGACCGCTGGGTGACGGCCGACACGATCGCCGGGTTCGCCCCGCTGATCGCGGGCTGCGACGCCGGCCGGGCCCGGGCCCTGGTCGAGCGCCTGAGGGGGCCGAGCTACGCCGGGGCGCCCGGGCTGCGGTGGGCGGTGCCCCCGTCCACGGCGGTCGACGACCCCGCGTTCGACCCCCGGTCGTACTGGCGGGGGCCGACCTGGCCCGTCGTCACCTGGCTGCTGTGGTGGGCGCTCGACCGCCGAGGCGTGCACGGCGTCGCCGAGCCGCTGCGGGTCGCGGCGATCGCCCAGCTGCGGGAGACCGGCTGTAGCGAGTACGCCGACCCGGTCACCGGTCGGCCGCTCGGCTCCGGCGCCCAGTCGTGGACCGCGGCCGTGGCGTTGGACTGGCTCGCCCGCGAGCCGGTCGCGGCCGGGCCGGTGGCCGCCGCACCGGCGCCGCCGGTCGTCGTGACGACGCCGGCGCCCCCGGTCGTGACGGCCGGGCCGCCGGCGCCGGAGCCGCCGCCCGCCGCGAGGCCGGAGGTGGCGGCTTCGGGTGGCCAGGGCGCCGGGCACTAGCCTGGGCGATGTGATGCGCACCCTGCGCTGGTGGTCCCTCCTCCTCGTCCCCAGCGGCTTCCTCGCCGGGCACGAGCTGGGCTACCAGGCCGCCACGGCGCTGGGCCGCGCGCCGGTGCCCGGCGACCACGGCTACCTGGGCGGCGTCGCGCTGGTGGCGGCGCCGTTCGCCTTCGCCGCCGTCGCCCGGTCGCTGCTCGCCGGCCTGCGCGACGAGCTGCCGCCGGTCCGGTGGTCGACGCTCGCCGGCGCCCAGGTGGCGCTGTTCCTGACCGCCGAGGTGGCCGAGCACGCGGCCGCCGGCCTGGCGCCGGCCGCCACCCTGGCCGAGCCGGCCGTGCTCCTCGGGCTCGCCGCCCAGCTCGCCGTCGCCGCCCTGCTCGTGCGCATCGTGCGCACCACCCACGAGGTCGGCACCGCCCTCGCCGCCGCCCGCCGGGCCGGCCGCACCGCCACGGGCGCCCGTCCCGGCCCGGCCACCCGGGCCGTGCCCCTGCCCGCCACCGTGCCGGTCTCGTCGCTGTCGCGGCGGGGCCCGCCGCCGGCCCGGGCCCGCTGATGGCCTCGGCGCGCCGCCCGCCGGCGTGCCCGTCCTCCCACGGTGACGTCCGCCGGGTCCCGGCGGACGTCCTGAGCCCCCGGAGTGCCGTGTCCACAGACCAGGTGAGCCTGTTCTTCGCGCTGCTCGCGCTGGCGTGCCAGGTCGGCGCGGGCGTGCTGGCCGTCACGCTGGCGGCGCGCGCTCTCTGGCCGCGCGCCGACTGGCCGCACCGGGTGGTGGAGGCCGTCGGCCCCGCCGCGCTGCCGCTCGCCGCCCTGGTCGCGGTGGTCGCCACCCTGGGTAGCCTCTACTACTCGGAGATCGCCGACTTCCCGCCGTGCCGGCTGTGCTGGTTCCAGCGCATCGGCATGTACCCGCTGGCGGTGGTGCTGCCGATCGCCACCTGGCGGCGCGACCGCCAGGTGCGGTGGTACGCCCTGCCGCTGGCGGTCGCCGGCGGGGCCGTGTCGATCTACCACGTCCTCGTCGAACGCTTCCCCTCGCTCGAGTCCGGCTCGTGCGAGATCACCAACCCCTGCTCGATCATCTGGGTCGAGCGGCTGGGCTACATGACGATCCCGACCATGGCGCTGTCGGGGTTCGCCATCGTCGCCCTGCTGCTCGCCCTTCCCCAGGAGACGACGTGAGCGCATCCACCCACCGAGCCACGCGCCCGACCCCCGGACAGCGGCCCCCCGCCCGGCGCCCCGACCGCGCCGTCGCGATCGTGGCCGCGGTCGTCGTCGCCGTCGTCGTGGTCGCCCTGGTGGCGGCCCTGATCGCCGGTTCGAACGACGACGACGGCGGCGTCGACACCGCGACGCGGTCGGGCGACACCTCGTCCTCCGGCGACGCGGACACCGCCGACGACGCCGGGTCCCGGTTCACCGACGCGGCCGTCCCCGACGACACCCCGGCCATCGTCGAGGGCACGCCGCTGCCGCAGCTGACCGACGGCGGCGCCGACCCCGCGATCGGCGCCCCCATGCCGACGCTCACCGGCGCCGGCCTCGACGGCCAGCGCCTGACCCTGCCGGCCGAGGGCCGGCCCGCCATCGTCGTCTTCCTGGCCCACTGGTGCCCGCACTGCCAGGCCGAGGTCCCCGTGATCCAGGACTGGGTCGACAGCGGCGGGCTGCCCGAGGACGTCGACCTGTACGGCGTGTCGACCGGCGTCGACCCCCGCCGTCCCAACTACCCGCCGGCCCGCTGGCTCGACGAGGAGGGCTGGACCTCGCCGGTGCTCGTCGACGGCAACCAGGCGGCGGCCCAGGCGGTGGGGCTGACCGCCTACCCCTTCTTCGTGGTCGTGGACGCCGACGGGGCCGTCGTCGCCCGCGGGTCCGGCGAGCTGACGGCCGACCAGCTCTCCGAGCTCGCCGCCCTGGCCGCGGGAGGTGCGTCGTGACCGCCCGCCACCGGGTCGACGCCGACGCCGCCCGGGACGAGGCGACGCCGGCGGCACCCGACGAGGAGCGCGCCGACGCGGCAGCCGCGGCGTCGGGAACGGACGCCGCCGACCGCGGCGGCGACGGCGGGACGGACGCCCGGACGAGCGCCGGCCGCCCCGGCGGCGGGCCGCGCATCGGGCTCGTCGCCGCCCTCGTGGCGGTCGTCGCCCTGGCCATGGGCGCCGGCGCCTTCCTCGCCAGCCAGCGCGACGACGGCGACACGACCACGGCCGCCGACGATCGGGAGGCCTGGCAGGGCGTCCTGCTCGCCGAGCCCCAGCCCCGGCCCGACTTCACCCTCACCGACACCTCCGGGCAGCCGTTCGACTTCCGGGCCGAGACGCAGGGGAAGCTGACCCTGCTGTTCTTCGGCTACACGCACTGCCCGGACGTCTGCCCCATCCACATGGCCAACCTGTCGGCGGCGCTCGCCCAGCCGGGGATGCCCGACCCGATCGTCGTGTTCGTGACGACCGACCCGGAGCGCGACACGCCCGAGCGGCTGCGGTCGTGGCTGGACAACTTCGACCCCGACTTCATCGGCCTGACCGGCACCCGTGAGGAGATCGCCGCCGCGGAGCGGGCGGCCGGCGTGGCGGGGTCGATCGTGCCCACCGACACCTCCGGCGACTACGAGGTCGGCCACGCGGCGCAGATCATCGCCTACACCCCCGACGACCTGGCGCACCTGCACTACCCGTTCGGGGTGCGCCGGCAG
>DATGPY010000162.1:0-12798 GCA_035304465.1 Acidimicrobiales bacterium
AAGGCCCGGCAGGTGCTGGTCTCCGAGCTGGCGTTCGCGCTCGACATCAGCGAGGAGGAGGCCATGAAGCGCCTCGAGGAGACCCTCGCCTGAGGCGCTCCCCGCCGGGGCGCGCGACCGCCGGGACCGCGAGCTGCCAGCCGCACGCGGCCGCGCCCGGGCGCAGGTGACGACCCGCGCCGCGCCGCATCACCTAGAGTCTCCGCCCCGGCCGGCAGGACGCACCTCTCCCGCCGGACCACGCCAGCGTTTGCGCAGACGGCGGACGACCCTGACGAGGACACACAGATGAGCGACACACCCTTGGGCCCCGACTGGTGGCAGGCCTCCGACGACAAGTGGTACCCGCCACCGCGGCCGGAGATGCCCGGCGAGGAGGCCCCCGCCGACGGCTCGGCCCTGCCACCGCCCGAGGGCTCCCCCGGCGGCGCCCCGACCGGCCCGCCGGTCGCCCCGCCCTCCGGCGGGTACGCGCCGCCGGGGCCGCCCGGGTCCGGCAGCTACCCCCCGGGCGCGGCACCGAGCCCCTACACCGGCGTGCCGCCCGCGGGCCCGCCCGGCGCGCAGAACCGGACGCCGCTGTACGTCGCGATCGGCGTCGTCGTCGCCGTGGCCATCGTCGGGCTCATCATCGTCCTGACGAGCGGGGACGACGACGAGCGGACCGACCCGCCCGAGCCGGGGCCGACGACCACCGAGGAGCAGCCGGACCCGACGCCGACGACCGGCACCACCGAGGACCAGGAGCCGCAGAGCGGCGGCAGCGTCGAGGTCGTCGAGGTCGGCTGGTCCAACTACATGGGCGGGTTCGACAACGACGAGCTGACCGCCTCGTACGGGTTCATCGTCGAGAACACGGGCGACGAGACCGTCACCGACATCCAGGTCAGCGTCTCGGCCTTCGACGCCGACGGCACCGCGCTCGCCACCGACTCGCACACCATCTACATGCTCCGGCCCGGCCAGAAGATGGGCATCGGCGACGAGTTCTGGGGCGAGAACCTCCCCGCCGAGGTCGCGGACGTGCAGGTCGCCGTGAGCGAGCCCCAGAACTGGAGCCTCTCCGACATCCCGGAGGAGGGCGTGCTCGAGGCCGAGGGCGTCACGACGACCACGGGCAACTACGACGTCAAGACCACCTTCACGATCCACTCGACGTTCGACCGGCAGATCTCGAGCCCGTACGGCTACGCCATCTACCGCGACGCCAACGGCGACATCATCGGCGGCAGCACGGGCTACCTGAACTTCGTCCCGGCCAACGGCTCGACCGCCGGTGAGATCACCAGCTGGGAGGTCATCCCGAACATCGCCTCGACAGAGGTCTACATCGACATCGGCTACATCGGCTGAGGCGCGGCGGCGCCGACGCGCGAGACGAGGGCAGGCCCCCGGGGGCCTGCCCTCGTCTCGCGCTCGGGTGGGCGTAACAGGACTCGAACCTGTGGCCTCACGCGTGTGAAGCGTGCGCTCTAGCCAACTGAGCTATACGCCCGGGGCAGAGCACTCTAGCAAGACCGTCAGCCGTGTCCGAACGGGGCCACGGGGTCGAGGCCCAGGACCTCCTCGAGCAGGGCCAGGGCCCGCAGGACGGCGACGTCCGCGTGTTGGGGGCCGACGACCTGCAGGCCCACCGGCATGCCGTCCGACGTGAAGCCCGCGCACACGGTGCCCGCCGGCGACCGGGTCATGTTGAACGGGTAGGTGAACCGGACCCAGTTGGGGTCGGGGACGCCGTCGATCGTGCCCTGCTCCCCCACCCGCGGCGCCTGCCCGGCGACGGTCGGGGTGAGCAGCAGCGGCGCCCGGTGGAACACCTCGACCAGCGCCAGGTTCAGCGCGTGGCACGCGTCGATCGCCCGGACCAGCTCGACGGCCGACACGCTGGCGCGCGCCCACTCGAGCATCCCCGCCAGGCCCGGGTCGAGCCGGTCCCACACCTCGGTGCCGTGGAACGGCTCGACGATGCGCAGGCAGTAGACGAGCGAGAGGCGCAGCCAGTCGAGCACCGGGTCCTCGTCGAAGACCCGGTCGACGACCTCGACGGCGGTGCCGGCCTCCTCGAGGCGCCGGACCGCGGCCTCGCACACGGCGAGGACCTCGGCGTCGACCGAGGCGTAGCCGAGGGTCGGCGCCCACACGACCGCCCGCGGCGGGTGCAGCTCGTCGAGGCTGCGCGACCACGACGCCTCCGGCAGCGGCAGGGAGGCCAGGTCGGTCGGTTCGGGGCCGACCACCGCGTCCAGCACGAGGGCCAGGTCCCGGGCGGTGCGGGCCATCGGGCCCTTGGTCGACAGCAGGGGCCAGTCCGGCGCCGACGACCCGCCCGAGGGCACCCGGCCGAGCGAGGGCTTGAAACCCGTGAGCCCCGTGACCGCCGACGGGATGCGGATCGAGCCGCCACCGTCGGAGCCGGTGGCCAGCGGCACGAGCCCGCCGGCGACCGCGGCCGCCGACCCTCCGGACGACCCGCCGGGGGACCGGTCGGTGTCCCACGGGTTCCGGGTCGGGCCGAACGTCGGGTTCTCGGTGTCGGCCTTCCACCCGAGCTCGGGCGTGTTGGTCTTGCCGACGACCACGCAGCCCGCCGCCCGCAGGCGAGCGACGAGCGGCGAGTCCTCGGTCGCGGGCGGGCCGGAGGCGAACGCCGCGGAGCCGTGCGAGGTCACGAAGCCGGCCGCGTCCTCGAGGTCCTTCACCGCCAGCGGGATCCCGGCGAGCGGCCCGACCTCCTGGCCGGCGGCGATGCGCTCGTCCAGCGCCGCAGCCTCGGCCAGCGCGGCGTCCGCGTCGACGGCGACGAAGGCGTTCAGCTCGGGGTCGAGCCGGTCGACGAGGTCGATGGCCGCCGCGGCGAGCTCGCGGGCCGACACGCGGCGGGCGGCCACGTCGGCCGCCAGCGCGGCGACGGTCGTGCGTCGGAAGTCCACGGCGCCGACCGTAGCCAACCGGCCGACCTCCCCGAGTGGGCCGGGAATGCGCGCCGGGGCCGGCGCGTTGAGGTCCCTGGTCGGTCGCCGCCCCCCCCACGGCCCCGCCCGGCGCGCCCGACCCGGCATCCGATCCCCTCTCCCCCACCCGCACGCGCCCATGCCCGACATCGAGATCACGCTCGACGCCACGCTGTTCGCGACCGCCTTCGTCACCGTCCTGGTCGTCATGGACCCGGTCGGCAACGTGCCCGTCTTCCTCTCGCTGACCCGCGACCAGCCGCCGGCCCAACAGCGCCGGGCGGCGCTGCTCGCCAGCCTGGTCGCCGGCGGGGTGATCGCCACCTTCGCCCTGTTCGGCCAGCGGGTGCTGCAGCTGCTCGGCATCTCGCTCGAGTCGCTCCAGGTGGCGGGTGGCCTCCTGCTCCTGCTCATCGCCCTCGAGCTGCTGCGCCCGGCCGACGAGGCCGACGAGCACGACCGCCCGAGGGACGCGACGAGCGTCGCGCTGGTGCCGCTCGGCACGCCGCTGCTCGCCGGCCCGGGTGCGATCGCGGCCACGATGCTCTACGTCCGGCAGGCCGACGACCTCGGCGGCGCGCTGTCGGTCGTCCTGGCCCTCGTGGCGGTGCTCGTGGTCGTCTACCTGTCGATGCGGTGCGCGCCGCTGCTCGGGCGGGTCCTGCGGGCCAACGGCATCCACCTGCTGTCCCGGGTCATGGGACTGCTGGTGGCCGCCATCGCCGTGCAGCTGGTGGCCTCGGCGATCGAGACCTGGGTCCGCAGCGGCGTGTCCTGACCCTGGCGGGACCGCTGCAGCACCCCGCTCAGCCGACCAGCTCGACGAGCCGCTCCAGCCCCGCGACCCGGCTGCCCTTGAGGAGCACGGCGTCGCCCGGCCCCAGCGGGCCGAGCGCCTCGGCGGCCTCGGCGACGTCGGCCACCAGGCGGCCCCCGTAGGCGGGCACGCCCACGGCGACGACCTCGATGCCCAGCTCTCGGGCCAGCTCGCCGACGGCCCGGTGCTCCTCGTCGCTGGACGGGCCGATCTCGGCCATGACGCCGAGCACCGCGATGCGCCGCTCGGCGTCCAGCGCGGCGAGGGCCCGCAGCGCGGCCGCCATCGAGGTCGGGTTGGCGTTGTAGGCGTCGTTGAGGACGCGGGCGCCCGACGGCAGCGTCGCCAGCTCCATGCGCCACCGCGAGAGGCCGGCCCGGTCCAGGCCGGCGGCCACCTCGTCGAGCGCGACGCCGCACACCAGTGCGGCGGCCGCCGCCGCCAGCGCGTTGTCGACCATGTGCGCGCCTCGCACGGCGAGCTGCACCTCCGCCCGACCCCAGGGGGTGACCAGCGCGAAGGACGGGCGCAGGTCGGCGTCCAGGCGGACGTCCTCGGCCTGCACGTCGCCGCCGTCGGCGTAGGTGAGCGTGCGGGCGCGCGTGCGCCCGGCCATGGCCGCCACCCGGGGGTCGGCGGCGTTGAGCACGGCGGTGCCGTCCGGAGGCAGTGCCTCGACCAGCTCGCCCTTGGCCCGGGCCACGTCCTCGAGGCTGCCGAAGGTCGCGGTGTGGACGGCCGCCACCCGGGTCACGACCCCGACCGCGGGGCGGGCGAGGGCGCACAGCGCCGCGACGTCGCCGACGGCGCGGGCCCCCATCTCGACGACCAGCGCCCGGGTGCCGTCCGGCGCCCCGGCCAGCGTGAGCGGCACACCGAGCTCGTTGTTGAACGACCCGGCGCTGGCCGCCGTGGGCCAGCGGACGGCCAGCACGGCGGAGAGCAGGTCCTTCACGCTCGTCTTGCCGACCGACCCCGTGACGCCCACGACGCGCCCGTCGACCGCGCCGTCGAGCCGGTCGCGGGCCAACCGTCCGACGGCCGCCAGCGCGGCCCGCGTGTCGGCCACCTCGACGGCGGGCACGGCGGGGTCGACCCCGGCGGCCCGCACCGCCGTCGCCGGACGGGCGGTCAGGTAGGCGGCGGCGCCGGCGGCGACCGCGGCGGCGATGAAGTCGTGGCCGTCGCGCGCGGCGACGATCGGCACGAACAGCTCGCCGCCGACGACCCGGCGCGAGTCGATGGCGGCGCCGGCCACGGTCACGTCCGGGCCGACGAGGCGCCCGCCGGTCGCCGCGGCGATCTCGCTGGTGCGCATCTCCACGACCGACGATCTTCGCACCTCCGCGACCCCCGCCCGGCCGGCCCCGCCGGGGTGGGCCGGACCGGTACGCTCGCAGCCCATGGTCAGCAGCGATCGCGTCCGCCTCGTGGTCCTGTTCGGTGGGCGGTCGGCCGAGCACGAGGTGTCGTGCACCAGTGCGGCGCACGTCCTCCGGGCCGCCGACGTCGAGCGCTACGAGATCGTGCCGGTGGGGATCACCCGCGACGGCACGTGGGTCGTGGCCGACGAGGCGGTGGCGGCGCTGGAGGAGGGGCAGGAGTCGCTGCCGGACCAGCTCGAGGCGACGGGCACGACCGTCGACCCGCTGCAGGTGGTCTCGCCGACCGGCGACCTGCCGGTCGTCGTGCTGCCGCTGCTGCACGGCACCCACGGCGAGGACGGCACCGTCCAGGGACTGCTCGAGGTGGCGGGCGTCCCGTACGCGGGCTCCGGCGTCCTGGCCTCCGCGCTGGCCATGGACAAGGCCAAGGCCAAGGAGGTGCTCGGCGCCCGCGGCCTGCCGCAGGTGCCGCACGTCGTGCTGCGCGACACGGAGCTCGAGAGCGCCGCCGACGCCGTCGTCGCGGCCGGCCTCACCTACCCCGTCTTCACCAAGCCGGCCAACCTGGGCTCGTCGGTCGGCGTCACCAAGGTGCGCGGGCCGGAGGGGCTCGCCGACGCGCTGGCCGTCGCCGCGCAGTACGACGAGTGGCTGCTCGTCGAGCAGGGGGTCGAGGCCCGCGAGATCGAGGTGGGCGTCCTCGGCAACGGTCGCCCCCGCACCTCGGTGCCGGGCGAGATCGTCTCCAGCCACGACTTCTACGACTACGACGACAAGTACGTCGACGGCACCTGCCAGCTCCTCGTCCCCGCACCGCTCGACGACGAGGTGGCCGAGGCGGCCCGCGCCCTGGCGGTCGAGGCCTTCCTCGCGCTGCGGTGCGAGGGCATGGCACGGGTCGACTTCTTCTACGAGGAGGACGGTCGGGGGCTCCTCCTCAACGAGGTCAACACGATCCCCGGGTTCACACCGGTGTCGATGTACCCGCGGGTGTGGGCGGCCTCGGGCCTGACCTACGGCGAACTGATCGACGAGCTGGTCGACCTCGCGATCGAGCGGCACCAGCGGCGCAGCCGCTTCTCGACCAAGCGCTGAGCGGCCGCGGTCGCCCGGCGCCGCTCCCGCCGCACACCGGGACCGCACGGTGTGCTCGTCCCGCCACCGAGGGACGCAGCCTCCCTGCGAAGCGTGTGGATCATCGCGCCGAGCGTGCGATGTGGGTAACGTCTGCCTCGGCGGGCTCCCCACTCGCAGCCCCGGAGGCAGACATGCGCCGGTCACTCCCCCTGGTCGCCACGCTCGCGGCGATGCTCACCGGGCTGGTGCCCCAGCCGTCGGCGGCGGACCCCGCCGCCGAGCCGCAGCGGTCCCGGCCCGACGGCCCGGGTCGCGCCGCCCAGCCCGCCGGCCGGGCAGAGGTCGCCGACGAGCTCGACCTGACGGTGGTCGTCCCCGCCCTGCAGGACGCCTTCGGCGACCGCTACGGCGGCTACTGGATCGAGCACCGCCAGCACGACGACCTGCTGCACGTGGCGGTCGTCGACGCCGACGACGAGGACCGGGACACGGTCGCCCGGCTGACCGACCACCACCCCCGGATCGTCGTCGACGCCGTCACCCACGGCTACGACGACCTGCTCGCCGCCCAGGACGAGATCGCGCTGTCGATGGACCCCGACGAGGGCGACTTCACCGTCGAGGTCGACGTCGCCGCCAACAAGGTCGTCGTCCGGACCGAGGCCGCCGACGTCACGACGACCACCCGCGAGGCCCGGGAGGCCGCCCGTCGGGGCGCCCGGCGCCAGAACCGCGAGCGGGGTAGCGCACCCCGCGTCGGCACCCCCTGGCCGGCGACACCCAGCCCCCGGGACGAGCACGTGCCCCCGACCACCACGCCGACCCCGCCCCCGCCGGGCGAGGAACCGGCCAGCGACCTCGCCACGGCGGTCGAGGTGGTGCCCGACACCGACATCGAGATCGCCCCCCGGGCCGACCGCAACACGTTCCCGCCCTACACCGCCGGCCTCAACACCCGCGTCCTCGTCGGCACGCGGTGGCACGGCTGCACCTCCGGCTACGTGTTCGCCAACGGCTTCGGCTACTTCGGCAGCACGGCCGGCCACTGCGGCCGCGTCAACGACGGCGTCGTCATCGGCCCCGCCATCGTCGACGTCATCCGGGCGAACGGCTACCAGCCCCACCGGTGGGTCCAGGCCGACGCGGCGCTGTTCTCGCTGTCGGCCCACGGATGGGCCCACCGCTCCGAGATCCGGGCCGGTGTCGGTGGGCGCAGCCAGCGGACCGTCACCGGCAAGTACCGCAACGCGCAGATCGGCAACGGGCTGGAGCTGTGCTTCCAGGGCGTCACCAGCGACTCCGGCAACTGCGCGCCCGTCGTCCGGGCCAACCAGTGGATCTGCTGCGACGCCGCGGGCAAGGAGTTCTACTACTCCTGCATCTCCCATCCGAGCCTGCCCGGCGACAGCGGCGGCCCCGTCTACCGGCCGGTCGAGCCCGGGCGGGCCATCGCCGCCGGCATGGTGTCGTCGTCGGTGACCGTGAACGGCACCCGGATGACCTGCTTCTCGACGGTCGAGAGCATCGAGTACATCCTCAACTCCCGGCTCGTGACCGCGTGACCCGGCACCCGGGCCGGGCTCAGGCCGGGACGAGCGCGTCGCGCAGCAGGTCGACGAGCTCGTCCCGGCGCCGCACCAGCGACGCCAGCGTCGGCTCCTCGCCGAAGGCGCGGAGCACCTCGACCTCGGTCGCCAGCCCGGTGACCATCGAGTAGGCGGCGAGCAGCAGCAGGCGTGGGTCGCGCCGGCGCATCCGGCCGGCGTCCATCTCCGCGTCGAGGAAGCCGGCGGCCCGGTCGACGAGGGGCGTCAGCGCCCCGAGCAGCCGCGACGAGGCAGGCGGGCCCAGGCGGGTGACCTCGCGCAGGAAGCCGATCATCGCCGGGTGCCGGGCGGCCAGGCGGAACATCGCCCGCACCACGGCCTCGACCCGGTCGAAGCCCGGCTCGCCCTGGGCGACGGCGCGCTCCAGGCGCCCGCCCACCTCGGCGGCGGTGCGGTCGATGGCGGCGTCGAGCAGCGCCTCCTTCGACGGGTACCAGTAGAGGATCGTCTGCTTGCGGATGCCCAGCTCGCGGGCCAGGTCGTCCAGCGAGGTGGCGCCGTAGCCCCGGGTGCCGAACGCGTCCAGCGCGGCGTCGAGGATGCGTGCCGCGGTCCGGTTGCCCCGCTGCCTCGCCGGCGCCTTCGCGCTCGCCATCTACCAAATGGTAGACACGGGGGCGTGATACCGGAGGCCCTCGACGGCAGGCGCATCGCCATCACCGGCGGCACCGGCTTCCTCGGCACCGCCCTCATCGAGCGGCTGCTCCGCTCGGTGCCGGGCACCGAGCTCGTGCTGCTCGTCCGGCCCGGCAAGCGCTCCAGCGCGGCCCAGCGGGCCCGACGGGAGATCTTCCGCAACGACGCGTTCGACCGCCTGCGCGCCGAGCTCGGCAGCGAGGCCTTCGAGGAGATGGTCGAGCGGCGGGTGCAGGTGATCGCCGGCGACGTGGGCACCGACGGGCTCGGCCTCGACGACGCCGACCGGGCGACGCTCGCCGGCTGCGACGTCGTCGTCCACTCGGCCGCCACCGTCGCGTTCGACTCCCCCCTCGACACCGCCGTCGAGGTCAACCTGCTCGGCCCGTCCCGCATCGCGCGCACGCTGCGCGCGCTCGGCGTCACCCCACACCTCATCGCGGTGTCGACCTGCTACGTCGCCGGCCACCGGCGGGGCGCCGCGCCCGAGGAGCCCGTCGACGACAGCCCGTTCTACGTCGACGTCGACTGGCGGGCCGAGGTCGAGGCCGCCCGGCGGGCCCGCCGCGACGCCGAGGCCGAGAGCCGGCGGCCCGAGGCGCTCGCCGGATTCCGGGCCGAGGCCCGGCGCGAGCTCGGCGCCGCGGGGACCCCCGCGCTGGCCGCCAAGACCGAGCAGCGCCGCGAGGCCTGGGTCAAGCAGCGCATGGTCGAGGCCGGGCGGGCGCGGGCCGCCTCGCTCGGCTGGCCGGACGCCTACGCGTACACCAAGGCCCTCGGCGAGCGTGCGCTGCTCCAGCAGCGGGGTGACGTCCCGGTGTCGATCGTGCGGCCGTCGATCATCGAGTCCGCCTGGGCCGAGCCCCGACCGGGTTGGATCCGGGGCTTCCGCATGGCCGAGCCGATCATCATCAGCTACGCCCGGGGCCTGCTCAAGGAGTTCCCGGGCGTGCCCGAGGGCACGGTCGACGTCATCCCCGTCGACCTGGTGGTGGCGGCGATCCTCGCCGTGGCCGCCGAGGGCCCGCCGGCCGAGCCCGCGATCACCCAGGTGGCCTCCGGCTCGGTCAACCCGCTGCGCTACCGGCAGCTCGTCGACCTGGTGCGCGAGTGGTTCACCGCGCACCCGCTCTACGACAGCGACGGCCAGCCGATCGTCGTGCCCGACTGGTCGTTCCCGGGGCGGGGCCGGGTGCAGCGGCAGCTCGAGCGGGCCCGCTCGACCATCGCCCGGGCCGAGGCCCTGCTGCAGGCGCTGCCGCTGCGGGGCAAGCAGGCCGAGTGGTCGGCCCGGCTGGAGGAGAAGCGCGAGGAGGCCGAGCGTGCCCTCGGCTACGTCGAGCTCTACGGCGCGTACGCCGAGTGCGAGGCCATCTACGGGGTCGACAACCTGCTGGCCCGGTACGAGCGCCTCGACCCCGTCGACCGCGAGCGGTTCTGCTTCGACCCCCGGGTGGTCGACTGGCCGACCTACGTCCACGACATCCACCTGCCGTCGGTCGTCCAGCACGCCCGGGTCCGCACGACCCCCGGCGGGCGCACCGTCGAGAGCCGGGCCAGCCGCCTGCGGCGCCAGGTCCTCTCCCCCGACCGCCACTTCGCGGCCTTCGACCTGGAGAACACGCTCATCGCCTCGAACGTGGTGGCCAGCTACTCGTGGCTGGCCACCCGGCGCCTCCCCCGCGAGGACCGCCTGCGCCACGTCCTGCGCACCCTGGCCGAGGCGCCGGGCCTGCTCGCCCTCGACCGCCGCGACCGCAGCGACTTCCTGCGCCACTTCTACCGCCGCTACGACAAGGCGCCGGTCGAGCAGCTCGAGGCCGACGCCGCCGAGATGTTCAGCCACCTCCTGCTGGCCAAGTCGTTCCCGGCGGCCATCCGCCGCGTGCGCGAGCACCGCCGGCTCGGCCACCGCACGCTGCTCGTCACCGGCGCGCTCGACTTCGCCATCGGTCCGCTGCGGCCGCTGTTCGACGACGTGGTCTGCGCCCGCCTCGACACCCGCCCCGACGGGACCTACCGGGGCGAGCTCACCGACGTGCCCCCGACCGGCGAGGCCCGTGCGACGCTGCTCGCCGAGTACGCCGAGGCCAACGGCTTCGACCTGGCCGAGGGGGTCGCCTACGCGGACTCGACCTCCGACCTGCCGATGCTGGAGGCCGTCGGCTTCCCGGTGGCGGTGAACCCCGAGACCCGCCTGGCCGCCCTCGCCCGCAAGCGGGGCTGGCTGGTCGAGCACTTCGACAAGGCCCCCGGCGTGCCCGAGCCGCTGCTGCCCATCGCGCCGCCGTGGCGGTCGGGTGGCAGGCCGGGCTGGCTGACCCGGCTGCTGACCGCCGACATCTGGGGCGGCGCCGATCGCGACGAGGACGACCGCAGCCGACCGGCGCTCGCCGGCGGTCGGGCCCGGGGAGGTCGCCGATGAAGGCGCTGGTGTTCACCCGCCGGCCCGCCCGGTTCGCCGCGGCGATGGTCGCCGGCCAGCTGCACCCCGGTCGGGGTGCCCGCTACGGGCCGCTGTCACTGCGGGACGTCGACCCGCCCGAGCTGCCGGGGCCGGGCTGGTTGCGGCTCCGCCCCCGCCTGGCGGGCATCTGCGGCAGCGACCTGGCCACCGTCGACGGCCGGTCGTCCCGCTGGTTCGAGCCGATCGTCTCGTTCCCGTTCACCCCCGGGCACGAGATCGTCGGCGACCTCGACGACGGCCGCCGGGTGGTCGTCGTCCCCGTGCTCCACTGCGCCACCCGGGGGATCACCCCGCCGTGCCCCTCCTGCCGGGCCGGCCGCATCAACCTGTGCGAACGGGTCGCGTTCGGCGATCTCGAGCCCGGGCTGCAGTGCGGCTACTGCGAGTCCACGGGTGGCGGCTGGGCCCAGGAGATGGTCGTCCACCCGGCGCAGGTCGTCGAGGTGCCCGACGACCTCACCGACGAGCAGGCCGTGCTCGTCGAGCCGACCGCCTGCGCGGTCCACGCCGCCCGCCAGGTGGGCGCAGCCGAGGTGGCGGTCGTCGGCGCCGGCGCGCTCGGGCTGCTGACCATCGCCGCGCTGCGGGCCCTCGCCCGGCCGACGACCCTCGTGGCCACCGCCAAGCACCCCGAGCAGCGCCGCTGGGCCAAGGAGCTCGGCGCCGACGTCGTCTGCGAGCCGGGCGAGCTCGAGCGGGTGGTCCGCTCGGCCACCTCGTCGTTCGTGCTCGACAACGGGCAGCTCACCGGCGGCTTCCCCGCGGTCGTCGACTGCGTCGGGTCCGAGCAGTCGCTCGCCCAGGCCGTCCGCGTCGCCGCCCCCGGCGGCACCGTTCACATGGTCGGCATGCCCGGGGTGACGACGATCGACCTCACCCCGGTGTGGCAGCGCGAGGTGGCGCTGCGCGGCGTCTACGCCTACGACGAGCACGACGAGCGCACCCGCGACTTCGCCACCGCCATCGAGCTGGTCCGCGACCTCGACCTCGGCCGGCTCGTCTCGGCCACCTACCCGCTCGCCCGCTACGAGGACGCGATCGACCACGCCGCCAACGCCGGCGCCCGGGGCGCCGTCAAGATCGCGTTCGACCTGCGTGCCGACCACGGGAGGCGCGCATGACCCGCACGACCGTCGCGGCGGCGGCCGGCGCCCCCACCCGCCGGCCCCGACGCCGTCCCGGAGACAACCCGTCCGGAGGAGCCCGCTAGATGCCCCGCCCCGGTTTCGTCCTCGACGTCGACCGGTCGACGCCGCCGATCCTGTTCCACCACGGCGAGAGCTTCCGGCTCGAGAAGCTGCCCCCCGACCGCAGCCGGGTGGTCTACCCCGCCGAGCCCCTCGAGCCGCTGGAGGACCCCGAGGGCGCCATCCGGCACGCCCTCGAGAACCCGGTCGGCGACAGCCCGCCGCTGCGGGCGCTGCTGCGCCCCGGGATGAAGCTGACCATCGCCTTCGACGACATCTCGCTGCCGCTGCCGCCCATGCGCCGGCCCGACGTGCGCCAGCGGATCATCGAGGCCGTGCTCGACCTGGCGGCCGAGGCCGGCGTCGACGACGTGCACATCATCGCCGCCCTCGCGCTGCACCGGCGGATGACCGAGGCCGAGCTGCGCCACGCCGTCGGCGACCGGGTCTACGACGCGTTCGCGCCCCACGGACTGCTCTACAACCACGACGCCGAGGACCCCGACAACCTCGCCTTCCTGGGCACGACCCCCCACGGCGAGGAGGTCGAGATCAACAAGCGGGCCGCGGAGAGCGACCTGCTCGTCTACGTGAACATCAACCTCGTGTCGATGGACGGCGGCCACAAGTCGACCGCCACCGGCCTGGCCAGCTACCGCAGCCTGCGCCAC
>DATGPY010000163.1:0-2290 GCA_035304465.1 Acidimicrobiales bacterium
CTGGCCGCCGACCCGTCGCTCATCCCCAACGCGGTCGAGGAGCTCCTGCGCTACGAGGCGCCCTCGCCGGTGCAGGGCCGGTGGCTCACCCGCGACGTCGAGCTGCACGGCGTGACCATGCCGGCCGGCTCCAAGGTGCTCCTGCTGACCGGCTCGGCCGGGCGCGACGAGCGCCGCTACCCGAACGCCGACGTCTTCGACGTCCACCGGGTCTTCGACCAGCACGTGTCGTTCGGCTACGGCGTCCACTACTGCCTCGGCGCGGCGCTCGCCCGCCTGGAGGGGCGCGTCGGCCTGGAGGAGCTGCTGGCCCGGCGCCCGTGCTGGGAGGTCGACCACGACGCCTGCGTCCGCCTGCACACGAGCACCGTGCGGGGCTGGGTGAGCGTGCCGGCCCGGGCCGCCTGAGCGGCGGTCGCCCACGGCCGGGCCGCGCCCGCCTCCGGCGGCCGTCGGTCAGGCCGTGGCGACGACGCCGGCCGCCGCCAGCTCCTCGACGGCCGCCCGGTCGAGCCCGAGCAGCTCGGTGAGCACCGCCTCGGTGTCGGCGCCGAGCACGGGCGGCGGGCCGGCGGGGGCCTCGGGCACGGCCGAGAGCTTGATGGGGTTGCCCGGGACGAGCACCGGCCGCCCGCCGTCGGGCCGGGGGATCTCCACGAGCATGTTCCGGGCGGCGAGGTGGGGGTCGGCGAGGAGGTCACCGCCGTCGTTGCACGGCCCGGCGGCCACCCCCGCGGCGGCCAGCTCGGCCGCCGCCTCGTGCTTCGTGCGGCTCGCGGCCCAGGACTCGATGCCGGGGCGGATCACGTCCTCCAGGTGCTCGCGCCACGAGGGCGGGTCGGCGAGACGGGGGTCCTCCAGCCAGCCCGGCCGGCCGATGACCTCGCACAGGCGCTCGAACTGGTGGCGCCGGCCGACCTGGACGACGAACCAGCCGTCGCTCGCCCGGAAGCCGTCGACGATGAGCGGGTCGCGGCGCTCGGTCACGCCCATCGACCAGAAGTTGGCGACGATGTCGGTGAGCGACACGAGGGCGTCGTACATGGCGACGTCGACGTGCTGGCCCTCGCCGGTCCGGTCGCGGTGGCGGAGGGCGGCGAGCAGCCCGACGGTGGCGAACAGCGCGGTACCGATGTCGCCGAGCGCCCCGACGGGGGCGACGACCGGCGGGTCGTCGCCGCGGCGCGACCACTCGTAGATGCCCGACATCGCCTCGACGGTCGAGGCGAACGCCGGCCAGCCGTCGTAGGGCGACGGGCCGGTTCCGAAGCCGGACACCGACAGGTAGACGATCGACGGGTGGCGGGCGGCGACGTCCTCCCACCCCAGGCCGAGCCGGTCGAGCGTCCCCGAGCGGAAGTTCTCGGCCACGACGTCGACGTGCCCGGCCAGCTCGAGCACGAGCTCCCGGCCCCGGGGGTGCTTGAGGTCGATGGCGACGCTGCGCTTGGCCAGGTTGTTGCGCAGGAAGGTCGCGCCCATGGGCCGGCCGTCGGGGCCGGGCACGGCGGGCAGGGAGCTGCGGCCCATGTCGCCGCCGGCCGGGTTCTCGACCTTGATGACCTCGGCGCCGAGCCGGGCGAGGAGCTGGGTGGCGAAGGGCAGCGCCTGCATCTGCTCGAGCGCCAGCACCCGCACGCCGTCGAGCGGCCCTGCGACCCCCTCGTCGTTCGCAACCTCGTCCACGGGCATGCCGGACCCCCTGACCGGTCAGGACGCAGATTGCATATGATATCTACTCGCGGCGGCCCCGGACCTCGTCGTCGACGGGCAGGCCGTGGCGCACCGCCAGGCCGACGATCACCGTGTCGAGCTGCGCCTCGAACTCGGCGTCCAGGTCGGGCACGTAGCCGCCGGCCAGCAGCTCGCGCAGCGTCGCCTGCTCGTCGGGGTCGCGGCGGGCGAGGTTGGCGTGCACCCGGGCCAGCCAGGGCCGGCCGTCGGCCGCGGCGCGCCGTTCGCGCAGGACCTCGACCGCCGCGCCGACGGCCAGGGTGCCGACGGCGTCGAAGGCCGCCTTGGCCGCCCGGGGGTCGAACCCGCTGCGACGCAGGACGTCGAGGGCGACGCCGACCTGGTCGAGCACCCGGTCGTCGTTGATGCCGCCGCCCACGAACTGCTGCAGCACCTCGGGCTGCTCGGCGAAGGCCGCCCGGGCGTAGCGGGCCCACTCCCGCAGCCAGACCGCCCAGTGCTGGCCCCGGTCCTCGGGCAGGCGGAGGCGGGCGAGCGAGTGCTCGGCGGCCAGGCGCAGCAGGTCGTCCCGGCCCCGGACGTGGTGGTAGAGGCC
>DATGPY010000164.1:0-3529 GCA_035304465.1 Acidimicrobiales bacterium
CCCGCACGATGGGCCTGCCCGACCCCCGCGACGGCACGTCCGCCTACTGGAAGTTGGTGGCCCGCAACAAGCGGTGCGCCACCCTCGACCTCAAGACCGACGAGGGCCGGGAGGCGCTGCTGCGGCTGGTCGAGGACGCCCACGTGCTGGTGGAGAACTTCCGCCCCGGCGTGCTCGAGCGGCTGGGCCTCGGGCCCGACGTGCTCCTGGAGCGCAACCCGCGCCTCGTCGTGTGCCGGGTCACCGCCTTCGGCCAGCACGGCCCCTACGCGACCCGGCCCGGGTTCGCCACGCTGGCCGAGGCGATGTCCGGCTTCGCCGCCATCAACGGTGAGGCCGACGGCGGGCCGCTGCTGCCGCCGATCGCGCTCACCGACGAGGTCACCGCCATGGCGGCCGCCTTCGCCATCATGGTCGCCCTGCACTCGGGCGTCGGGCAGGTCGTCGACATCTCGCTGCTCGAGACGCTGCTGCAGTGCATGGGGCCGCTCGTCCCGGCCTACGGGCTCACCGGGTACCTGCAGCCGCGGGCCGGCTCGAGCCTGCCCTACACCGTGCCGCGGGGCGCCTGGCGCTGCGGCGACGGCCGGTGGGTCGCCGTGTCGGCCTCGGCCGAGTCGGTGGCCCGGCGAGTGATGGAGCTGATCGGGCTCGGCGACCGCGCCGACCTGCAGAGCTTCGCCGGCCGCATCGCGGCCCGCGAGGAGATCGACGCCCGGATCGCCGAGTTCTGCGCCACCCGCACCGCCGACGAGGTCGTGGCGGCCTTCGACGCGGTGCACGCGGCCGCGGCGCCGATCTACGACATGGCCGACGTGTTCGCCGACCCCCACCTGCGCGAGCGGGGGTTCATCGTCGAGGCGGACGGCGTGCCCATGCAGGGGCTGCTCGCCCGCCTGTCGGCCACGCCGGGCGAGGTCCGGTGGGCGGGCCGGCCCCACGGCGCCGACGACCCGCCCCGCTGGGAGCGCGGGCCGGACGCCTGAGGCCCCGGCGTCCCGGGCCCGCACCGGCACGGCGACCCGGTGCCCTACCGGGCGAGGAGCCGCCGGCGGGACCGGCGGCTCCACCCGCGCCGTCGCCCGCGGCGCCGGGGCGGCCGGGCCCCCAGCGCGGCGCGCCCCCGGTCGAGGGCGCTGCGCCCGGACCGGCCGGCCCGCCGGCGCACCTCCCGCACGGGGTGGAAGACCGCCTTGGGCAGCACGACGTGGGCGGCGAGCGAGTAGAGGCGGCGGGCCAGCATCAGGAGGGGCACGCCGAGCGGCAGCAGGACGATCGTGATCGAGAGCAGGAACCCGAGCGCCGCCAGCACCCCCGCCACCAGCCAGAGGAGTCCACCGGGCACCCAGCGCAGCGGCTTCACGGTCGACCCTCCTCCCGGACGGCGGGTGCCGTCCGGGTGTCGTCTACCCCGTCCGGGCCGGGGGCACTCCCGTGAGCCGGTCACCCGCCGGCGAGGCGCCGGTCGACCGCCCGGGCCTCGATGTCGAGGCGGCGCAGCAGTCCGGGCAGGATGCGCCGCTCGGCCGACCCGCCGACCACCGGCACGGCGACGACCAGCTCGCCGTCGATCCGCCGCACCGAGCCGCCGTCGTCGGGGAGAACCGCCAGGTCGGCCCGCCCGTGCAGGCGGCGGGGGTCGGCGTCGGCCGCGAACCGCAGGCTGCCCTCGCCCGTGCCCGGGTCGAGCTCGAGGTGCTGGGTCCAGGTCAGCCGGTGCCGGCCGAGCAGCCGGCGGGCCAGCGGGTCGAGGCTGCCGACGAACTCGTAGCGGAGCCGGACCGCGGCCCGCCCGCCGTCGCCGTCGCCGGCCTCGGCCTCCAGCAGGGCGACGTCGGGCAGGTCCAGGTCGCGGTGGAACGCCGGGTCGACGAGCAGCGCCCGCACGGCGTCGGCGGGGGCGGCGAACCGGTGCTCGGCTGTCAGGCGCACGGGCCCATCGTCGCAGGCCGGGGTCCGCCGGCCGGGGACGTCGCGGGCCGGCGGCCGCCCGGTGGCCCCTCAGGCGCCGCGGTGGGCGACCGCCAGGTCGACGATCTCGTCCATGATCCGGGCCAGCTCGAAGTCCTTCGGCGTGTAGACGGCCGCCACGCCGGCCTCGGTCAGCGCCCGCCGGTCCTCCTCCGGGATGATGCCGCCGGCCACGACGGGCGCCTCGACCCGCTGCTCGCGCACGAGGCGGACGACGGTCGGGACCAGGTCGAGGTGGGAGCCCGACAGGATCGACAGGCCGATGACGTCGACGTCATCCTCGACGGCCACCGCCGCGATCTGCTCGGGCGCCAGCCGGATCCCCTGGTAGATCACCTCCAGGCCCGCGTCCCGGGCGGCGACCGCGATCTGCTCGGCGCCGTTGGAGTGGCCGTCCAGGCCCGGCTTGGCCACGAGCAGGCGGGGCGGGCCGCCGGGCAGCGACCGCACCCGCTCGGCGACCCGGCGCAGGCCCTCGGAGCCGCCGCCGGCGCCGACCGCCGCGGCCACGCCGGTCGGGGCCCGGTACTCGCCGAACACCTCGCGCAGCACGCCGGCCCACTCGCCGGTCGTGCCGCCGGCGTGGGCCAGGGCGATGGTCGCCGGCATGATGTTCTCGCCGCTCTCGGCGACCCGGCGCAGCTCGTCGAGCGCCCGCTTCACAGCGTCGGCGTCGCGCTCGTCGCGCCAGGCCTCGACGTCGGCGATCATCTCCTCCTCCACCGCCGGGTCGACCTTGAGGATGTGGCCGCCCTCGTCGGCCGAGGCGGTGAGCGGCGAGGGCTCGGTCTCGGTGAAGCGGTTGAGCCCGACGACGGTCATCTCGCCGTGCTCGATGCGCCGGACCCGCTCGGCGTGACTGCGGACCAGCCGGCCCTTCAGCTCGTCGATGGCCTCGAAGGCACCGCCCATGGCGAGGACGTCGTCGAGCTCGGCGGTGGCGGCCTCGACCAGCTCGGCGGTCAGGCCCTCGACGACGTGCGAGCCGTCGAGCAGGTCGGGGTACTCGAGCAGGTCGGTCTCGTAGGCGAGCACCTGCTGCATCCGCAGCGCCCACTGCTGGTCCCACGGGCGGGGCAGGCCGAGCGCCTCGTTCCAGGCCGGTAGCTGGATCGACCGGGCCCGGGCCCGGCGGCTGAGCGTCACGCCGAGCATCTCCAGCACGATGCGCTGGACGTTGTTCTCCGGCTGGGCCTCGGTGAGCCCCAGGCTGTTGACCTGCACGCCGTAGCGGAAGCGCAGGGCCTTGGGGTCGGTGACGCCGTAGCGCTCGCGGACGATCCGCTCCCACATCTGCGTGAAGGCCCGCATCTTGCAGGTCTCCTCGACGAAGCGGATGCCCGAGTTCACGAAGAAGCTGATCGAGCCGAAGACCTGCGGGAACCGGTCGGGCTCGACCTGCCCCGACTCCCGCACGGCGTCGAGCACGCCGATGGCGGTCGCCAGGCTGTAGGCGATCTCCTGCACCGGCGTCGCGCCCGCCTCCTGCAGGTGGTACGAGCAGACGTTGATCGGGTTCCACTTGGGGATCCGCTCGGCGCAGAACGCCACCATGTCG
>DATGPY010000165.1:0-7412 GCA_035304465.1 Acidimicrobiales bacterium
TGCTCGTGCGCGGGCGCCGGAGCGACCTGCTGAGCGAGGAGGGGGCCCGGGAGTTCCTCGCCCGGGTGCCCCACGCCGAGTACGCCGACGTCGCCGGGGCCGGGCACATGGTGGCCGGCGACCGCAACGAGGTCTTCAACCGGGCGATCCTCGGCTTCCTCGAGCGGCACCGCGGCTGAACCGCTCAGAGCAGGCGGCCGAGCGGACCGAGGTCGAGGTTCAGGTCGTCGTCGTCGAGCCCGAAGGTCTCCTTCAGCTCGGCCATCCGCTGCTCGAGCCGCAGGAACGTCTGGCCCAGCCGCTCGATCTCCTCGTCGGTCAGGGTGCCGCCCTCGACTCGGCGCACGGCCTGCCGCTCCATGAGCTGGCGCAGCAGCTCGACCAGGGTGAGCACCAGCTGGGCCAGGCCCCGCTCGACGTTCTCCGGATCGGCGACGACCCGGCGGTCGAGCCCCCGCCCCAGCCGCCGCACCTCGCCGCCGAGGGCGCCGAGGGCGTCCCCGGGCGTCGGCCCGCTGAGGATCCGGTCGGCCAGCGTGCGGTCGTCAGCCACCGGGCACCTCCCCGTCGACGCCCGCGAAGTGGTAGGGCGGCCACGGCCCGGTGCAGAGCAGCGCCAGCCCGGGGTGCTCGGCCACGACCGCCCGGGCCCGGACCACCAGGCCGTCCACGCCCGGCCGATCGACGAGGTAGGCCGCGGAGAGCAGGAGGCCGTCGGTGGCCAGTACCCGGTGGCGGCTGTCGGCCGCCAGCGGGGCGACGGCGCCGTGGACGGCCGCGGCGAGCCGCTCCGCCCGCTCGCGCCGCGCCCCCCGGCGCCGCTCCTCGGCGGCGCGGTCCAGCAGGTAGGCGCGGCCCGGCCCTCCGCCGCCACCGGCGCCGGTCGCCGGCGGGGCGGGCGCGGACGGGGCGGGGTCGCCGTCGCCGCCCGCCGGGTCCCAGCCGACCCGCACGCCGACCTCCACCCGCCCGCGCACGTGGTCGAGCCCGGCGGCGAGGTCGGCGTGCCGTTCGTCCAGCGCCGCCCGCAGGGCGGGCTCGTCCGCGTACACGGCCCCGAAGCGCACCGGCAGAACCGCCTCGGCGAGGGCCTGCAGCTCGTCGCAGACGGCGGCGTGGGCCAGGGCAGCCGCCCGGGTCGGGGGCGGCGCGGCGGCGTGGCGACTGACGGCCACGACGAGCGCCCGGTGGTCGAGCAGCTCGACGGGCGACCCCTCGACGCCGGCGACCCCGGGCGGGCGGCGGGGTCCGGCGGCCACGGCGTAGACGTCGATCACGGTGCCCTCCCGTCGCCGGGCGCGGCCCGCGGGAGGGTGTCGGTCGAGCCGACGAACAGCTGCAGCCCCACCCGCACGAGGTCGATCTCGGCCACGGCGAGGGTGATGTCGCCGACGAGGACGACCCCCTGGCCGAGGACCCGGTCGAGCACCTCGACCAGCGCGACGTCCTCGCCGAGCTCGCCGCCCTCGACCCGGTCGGCGGGGACCCGCTCGGGGGCGGTCACCGCACGGGCTCCCCGTCGTCGACGGGCGGGAGCGAGACGAAGTGGTGGGGCGGCCAGGGGCCGGTCACCTCGACGGTGACGCCGGCGGCGGCGTGACGCTCGCCCATCTCTGCGGCCCGGGCCCGGAACCGGGCCTCACCGTCCTCGACGAGCAGGTAGGCGCCGTTCAGGATCATCGCCCCGTCGTGACCCGACAGCTGCCGGTCCTGCGGGCGGTCCAGGCGGGACTCGACCGCCTCGGCGTCGAGGGCCTCGTGGATCTCGGTCGCCACCTCCAGCAGGAGCAGCCGGCGCCGCTCGCGGTCGCCCCGCTCGGACCGCCGGCGGGCGAGGTAGCTGCGCCCGGCACCCGGACCCCGGTCGCCGTCCCCGCCGTCGCCGGTCCGGGGCCGGTCGAGCCACCGGTCGCAGGCCGCCAGGTCCACGACGGCCTTGGCGCCCCACTCGCCGTGGCCGGCGATCCGGTCGGCCTCGGCGTGCAGGGCGGCGGCGTGGCGGTCGAGCACGGCGACGAGCTGGCCGCGCCCACGGAAGACCGTGGCGAAGCGCAGCGGCAGCACCGGCCCGCCGCCCATGGCGGCGACCAGCACGTCCTCGTGGGCGCGGGCGTTGGCGTCCAGCCAGTCGAGGTCCTCCAGGCGCCGGCGCAGGCTGTCCTCGCCGTAGTCCGCGGCCGGCACGGCCGACACGAGCGCGCGCAGGCCGGCGGCCTCGACCCCCTCCACCGCCGCGCCACCGACGCCGGCGAGGGCCGGCGGGCGCGGGTCGGCCGCCCGCTGGACGCCGTAGGCGTACCAGAGGTGCCCCTCGGCCGGGGGTGGCCGGCGCTCCCCGACCGGGTCGGGCGCCAGGTGCTCGACCGCCCGCTCGAGGATCGCCCGGGTCAGGACCTCCTGGAGCAGCGCCGCGGCGTCGCGGGCGGCGGCCCGGCGGGCCTCGGCGACGATCCGCTCGACCTCGGGCGCGGTGACCTGGCCGGCGGCGGCCCGCAGGCGCCGGGCCAGCTCGCCGTCCGCCGGTCCGCTCACCCGCCCTCCTCGGCCGGCGCCTCCGCCGCCTCGATCGCCGCTGCCTCGCCCTCCCCGTTCGGGGCCAGTGCCGCCAGACGGGACTCGATGCGTGCCAGCCGCTCGTCGAGCTCGCGGTCGCGGGGGCGCCCCTCGCCGGAGAGGAACGGGTCGTCGCGCCACCACGAGATGCCCATCTGCTCGGCCTTGTCCGCCGAGGCGACGAGCAGTCGCAGCTTGATGGTCAGCAGCTCGATGTCGAGCAGGTTGATGCGGATGTCGCCGGCCACGACCAGGCCCTTGTCGAGCACCCGCTCGAGCACGTCGGCGAGGTTGGCCGACTGGGGGGCGGGGCTCATGGCCCGGGACCGGTGCTGGGGGACCGCCATCAGGTGTCCCGGGTCTGGTTGCGGTAGTAGCGGTCGGTGCGGGCGAACCCGGTGACCTCGCCCTCGGCGTCGAGGTCGACCTCGTAGGTGGCCAGCACGTCGGTCGTCGGCGGGATGCGCGACACCTCGACGACCTGCACGTCCACCCGGAAGCCGTCGTCGGTCGCCGTCACCCCGGACACCGAGTCGACGGGCTGGCCGACGAGCTGCTCGACCGAGGCCGTGGCGGTGCCGAGCAGCTCACCCAACCGCCCGGCCGCCTGCGGACGGTGGCGGTCGCCGTCGTGGCTGTGCCCACCGACCTCGTCGCCGTCGCCGTCGTGGGACGCGACCTCGGCCGGCTCGCCGTCGGTCCCGCCAGCCCGGTCGCCGCTCTCGCGCACCGCGTCACCCTCCTCGCTCGGGGTGTTCTCGCCGCCCGCCTGCGGTGGCCCGCCGTCGCCGGTCGCCGGTGCGTCCCGGCCTCCGCCGCCGTCGTCGCCCACGACGTCGTCGTGCTCCCGCAGCCGGCGCAGCAGCTGCTCACGGGTACCGGAGACCTGCAGGCCCCGGGCCCGGGCCTCGCCCTTCAGCTCGGCCTTCGTCATCGCGTCCAGGCCCTCCCGGGCCTCGAGCTCGTCATGCATCGCCGTCCTCCTCGCCCGCGGCGACCTCGTCGACCTCGACCACGTCGGCCTCGTCCTCCTCGTCGGCGAGGTCCACGCCCCGCTCGCGCGCCGCCGCGGCCTCCAGGAGGCGGTCGATCAGCGCGTCGGCGGCCTCTTCGTGCTCCTCGTCGTCGATCTCGCCGGCCCGGTGGCGCTCGTCGAGGTCGGCCAGCTCGCGGCGGATGGCCGCCTCGTCGAACCACGAGCGCTCGGCGGCGGCCCGGACCTGCTCAGCGACCCAGATCGTGCCGCGGATCGGCCCGCTCACCGGCAGCGTCAGCAGCCCGATCAGCAGGCCCACGGGGTCACCCCGTCAGCTCGGGGTCGGCGAACGAGTACGGCGGCAGCGGCCCGACGTAGCGGACGGCCATCTCGGGGTGCGCCGCCGCGGCCGCCCGCACCTGCGCGTCGAAGGCCGGCACCTCGGCCCGGTCGACGAGGAACGAGGCGTTGAGCACCATGTGCGGGTCGAGGAGGTCGGCGAGGCTGACATCGGCGGCCAGCTCCTCCAGCGCGGCCAGCAGCTCGTCGGCGTCGGCGGCCCGCCGGGCGTCCACGGCGGCCCCGATCCGCTCCCCCAGCTCGATGCGCTGGTAGTAGGTGGCCTCGGGATCGACGCCGGCCATGCGCTCGTGCAGGCGGGCGATCGCCGGGTCGGCGGCCACCACGGCGGCGACGACGGCGTCCTCGTCGTAGCGGGCCCGCACGGCCAGCTCGACGCGCGGGCCGAGCTCCTCGAGCATCGCCGCCAGCCGGTCGTGGTGCGGGGCCAGGACGTCGTCCACGACGGCCCGGTCGTCCCCGACCAGCGTGCCGAACCGAAGCGGCACGACCGGCCCCTCCTCGATGGCGGCGTCGAGGACCCGGGCGTGGGCCCGCAGCGCCTTGGCGCCCGCGGCGACCTCGTCGCGCTCGGCGTCGCTGACCAGCGCGGCCAGCGGCCCGGAGGCGACCAGTCGGACCGCCGGCCGGGCGCCGATGCCGTCGACCGGTGGCGGCGCCGAGCCGGCGACGGTCACGCCGTAGACGTAGCTGCCCGCGGCGGGTGGGTCACCGCTCATCGCCCTCGCCCTCGCCGCGCCCGACGGCGCCCTTGACCTTCTCGGTCACGTCCCGGACGGTGTCGCCGACGGTCTCCTTGGCGCCCTCGATGGCGCCGCCCGTCTTGCCCTTGGCCACGCCCCGGGTCATGTCCGAGGCGAACTCGTCGAGGCTCTTGCTCTTGTCCTCCAGGACGAGCCGGTCGACGGCCTCGGCCCAGCGGAGGTAGGTGTCGACGCTGGCGATGACGATGCGCAGGTCGATGGTGAGGATCTCGATGCCGACCAGGGACACGCGCACGTAGGCGTCGATGACCAGTCCCTTGTCGAGGATGAGGTCGAGCACGTCGTAGAGCGAGCTCGACGACGGTGTGCGCCGGACGACGGAGGTCGTGGCCATGGTGCGCGTCCCCTCTCAGCCCGTGCGGGCCGTCGTGGTCTCGGTCTCGTGCTCGGCGCTGCCGTTGCCGCCGCCGGCGCCGCCCTCGGCGCCGTCCTCGCCCTCGCCCGTGATCTCGCCCCGCCAGGCGCCGGTCTCGCTGCCGGCCAGCTCGAGGAAGTGCTTGTAGAGCCGCAGGTCCTTCCGCACCCGCCGGCGGGCCACGAGGAAGATGTTCCCGACCTTCTCGACGAAGCCGTTCGGGAAGTACTCCATCTCGACCTGCACCCGTGTGAGGTTGCCGTCGAGCCGGTGGAACGTGACGACGCCACGGTTCTCGGTGCCGTCGGTGCTCTCCCAGACGATCCGCTCGTCCGGGTCCTGCTCGAGGATCTTGGCCGTCCAGCGCCGGCGCGACGGCCCGATCTTCACCACCCACCGGGCCTCGTCGTCGGCCTCGTGGTCGATCGACTGAGGGCCCTTCATGTACGTGGGCATGTCGGCGAACTGGGTCCACTGGTTGTAGGCGGTCTTCAGGGGGACGCCGACGTCGATGGACTCCTTGATGATGAGCCGCAGCTTCTTGAGGTTCTCCTCGCGGTCACCCCCGCCGTCGCCGCCTCCCGGCGTGATGGCGCTGCCGATGTCCGAGGCCTTGCCGGCGGCGTCTCCCACCTTGTCCAGCGTCGAGCGGGCCGCGTCCGTCGTCGCCTTGGCGGTGTCCTTGACCTGACGTCCCGCCCGCAGGCCGCCGGCCGCCGTCGACACGGCACCGAGGCCCATGGCGGCGTAGCGGGCGACCTTCGGCCAGTCGGGCCGGCGCCGGCCCACCGGCATCCCGAGCAGGGTGCGCTGCTTGGTCAGGCTGGGCATCGTCGGGTTCCTCCCTGGTTCGCGCCGCCCCGGTCGGGTGCGCCGCCGGCACGTCGACCGTCCGTCGTGACGGAGGGGTGGTTTCCCGCTACGACCGCATGTAAACGCGGCGATCAACACAAATGTGGCGGCACACGAATCGTGCTGTGACCACCCCGAATTGGATGCATGGCTGCCGTTCGTACCAGCAAATAGCCGTACGACCAGTGCGATGAATGCATGGGTGCTGCCGTACGGCCGCCGGGGTGGCCGTCAGCGCCGGGCGACGGCGTGGGCGAGCGCGAGGACCGCGAGCAGCGTGCCCGTGGCGCGCGGCCCCACCGCCCGGGCCCCGTCGGCGGCGGCGCGGGCGCGCCGCCCCTGCTCACGCGCCCCGCACATGCCGCAGCCGCCGGCCGCCCCGATCGACAGCACCGACCCGACCGAACCGATCGACAGGACCGATCCGGCGGAACCGATCGACAGCACCGACGCGATGGAGCCGATCGACGAGGTCGACGCATCGAGCTCCGTCGACCGCCGGCGGCGCGCCTCCCGCACCATCCGGCGCAGCCTGAGCGCGGCGGTCCCCACGTCGGCGACCCGGCGCACCCGGGGCGGCGCCACCACCTCACGCACACGGCGACGGTACGCCGGGCGCGGGCCGGGCACAACGCCCGCCTACACCCGGGTGGCGACGCCCTCGTACATGTAGCCGAACGGTCGCGGCACCCGGATGTGGAAGTTGTCGAGCCGCTCGACGCGGAGCCCGGACCGCCGGACGATCTCGTCGATCCGCCGGTTCAGGTGGCAGCCGCCGGCGACCCGGCGCTGGATCGGCGTCAGGCGGTCCTGCCACCGGGCGACGGCGGGGTCGGGCGACCGACCGTGCTCGAGGAACCGGAGCGACCCGCCGGGTCGCAGCACCCGGACGACCTCGGCCAGCGCCCGGTCGACGTCGGGGATCGTGCACATCGTCCAGGTCGACAGCACGTGGTCGACGCTGGCGTCGGGCAGCGGCAGCTCCTCGCCCACCAGCCCGACCAGCTCGACCGGCACCCGGGCGGCGGCGATGCGCCGCGCCGCCCAGCGCCGCGCGCCGGGCGACGGCTCGACCGCCAGCACCCGCGTCACCGCCGGCGGGTAGTGGGGCAGGTTGGGCCCACCGCCGAACCCGATCTCGAGCACCTCGCCGGTCAGCCCGGCGGCGACCCGGGCCCGCAGCCGGTCGATCTCCGGGCCCCGGAGGGCGAGGTCGGTCAGCCGGGGCAGGATCCGGTCGGTGTAGACGCCCACGACGTCACATCGAGCGCCGGTAGCGCCCGCCGACCTCGTAGAGGGCGTTGGTGATCTCGCCCAGCGTGCAGTGGCGCACCGCGTGCATGAGGGCGTCGAAGGTGTTGCCGCCCTCGACCGCGGCCGCCTGCAGCCGGGCCAGGGCCTCGTCGCGGTCCCCCGCGTGCCGGGCCTTGAAGTCGCGCAGCCGACGGATCTGCTCCTGCTTCTCCTCCTCGGTCGCCCGCCGCAGCTCCAGCGTGTCGGGCACGGTGACGCCCTCGGGCGGCAGGAAGGTGTTGACGCCGATGATCGGCAG
>DATGPY010000166.1:0-20185 GCA_035304465.1 Acidimicrobiales bacterium
CTTGAACTCGCGCGCGACGCGGCCGGGATCGGTCGTCGCCCGACGGGTGGCCGCCTCACCCACCAGGATCTCGCCGTCGTCGCGCAGGTACACGACCGACGGGACCGACGCCGTGCGGTTGCCGAGCGTCAGTGACTCGACCACACCGTCGCGCTCGGCAGCCGCGGCCGTGTACGTGGTTCCGAGGTCGATGCCGAGGTAGTAAGCCATTCCGTCTCCTCGGGCGCGGACAGGCCCGCTGCCCTGGTCGTGTCTCCGACGGCGACGTCCGCCGACCCGTCGGAGTGAACGAGGTCGAGCCTCGCCGGACTGGGAATCCCGGTCGTACCCGCCCAGCGACGACCGACAGAGGCTACAGCGCCGGCAGCCCCGCGATCTCGCGCGCCCGCCGCAGCACGGCGTCGAACATCTCCGGGGTCAGCTTGCCGGTGAAGGTGTTCTGCTGGCTGACGTGGTAGCTGCAGACGATCGCCCGGCCGTCGGACAGGGCCACCTCGACGCCGTGCCCGAAGCGGGGCCGGGGCGACACCCCGAGCACGCGGCACAGCACCTGGTAGCCGAACTGGCCGAGCGGGACGAACACCCGCAGCTCGGTGAGCAGCGCCAGCTCCCGCTCGAGGAACGGCCGGCACCGGTCGCGCTCGGCCGGCGTCGGCTTGTTGCCGGGCGGCGCGCACCGCACCGGGGCGGTGATCCAGGCGCCCCGCAGCGCGAGGCCGTCGTCGCGGTGCACCGAGGTCGGCTGGTTGGCGAAGCCGGTGCGCCACAGGGCGGCGTAGAGGAAGTCGCCCGAGCGGTCGCCGGTGAACATGCGCCCGGTCCGGTTGGCGCCGTGGGCGGCGGGGGCCAACCCGACGAGGCACACCCGGGCCCGGGGGTCGCCGAAGCCGGGCACCGGCCGGGCCCAGTAGTCCTCGTCGCGGAACGCCGCCCGCTTCTCCACCGCCACCCGCTCCCGCCAGGCGACGAGGCGGGGGCAGGCACGGCAGGCGACGATCTCGGCCTCCAGGTCGTCGAGAAGTTCCACCGGTGCCGACGATAGGTTGGGCCGGCGATGCCCCGAGCCGACCGTTCCAGCACGACGGCGACGGCCGCCGGCGCCCGGCGCGGCGAGCGCCGGGCGGGCCGCCGCAGCCGGCCGACGACGGTGCTGCTCGTGCGCCACGGCGCCACCACCACGACCGGCCGCGAGCTGCCGGGTCGCGCCCCGGGCCTCCACCTGTCCGACGAGGGCCGGCGCCAGGCCGAGCAGGTCGCCGAGCGCATCGCGGCGTTCGCCGGCCTCCGGCCGCCCGACGGCGACGGCGCCGCCGACCGCGCCGGCGGTGACGGGCGCTGGATCCCCCGCCGGCGGTCGAAGGGCCCGACGCCGCCGCGGGTGGCGGCCGTGTACGCCTCGCCGCTCGAGCGGACCCGGGAGACGGCCGAGCCGATCGCCCGGCTGCTGGGCCTGGAGGTCGTCCCCGACGAGGGCCTGATCGAGCTCGACGTCGGCGAGTGGACCGGCATGGAGCTCAAGGCCGCCCGCAAGCGCAAGGAGTGGGCGACGATCCAGCGCTACCCCAGCGGGTTCACGTTCCCGGGCGGCGAGTCGTTCCTGGAGATGCAGGCCCGCATCACCGGCACGCTCGAGCGCCTGCGGGCCGCCCACCCCGGTGAGGTGGTCGTCGCCGTGTCCCACGCCGATCCCATCCGGGCGGCGGTCGCCCACGCCATGGGCACCCACCTCGACCTGTTCCAGCGGGTCGTCGTCTCGCCGTGCTCGATCACCGCCATCGCGTACGGCGACGAGGGCCCCACCGTCCTGACCGTCAACGAGACCGGCGCCACCGGCGCCGTGGTGCCTTCGTGACCATGGGTGAGTCGTACGACTTCCCCCGCGCCGAGGTCTTCTGGCCCGGGGCCGAGGGGCCTCCCGGGCGGCGCGTCTTCTTCCTGGCCGGCGGCGACGAGGACGGCCTGGTCTTCCTCCGCTGCGAGAAGCAGCAGGTCGCCGCGCTCGGCGAGTACCTCATGGCCCTCCTCGAGGACCTCTCGCCCGACATCGAGCCCGCGGCAGGGCACGGCACGGTCACCCCGCTGTCGTTCGCCTGGGTCGTCGGCTCGATCGGCGTGAAGTACGACGAGCCGGAGGAGCGCATCGTCGTCGTCCTCGAGGAGCTGACCACCGACGAGGAGCCGCCCGGCGTCGCCCGGTTCTGCTTCACGCTCCCGCAGGCCGCGGCGTTCGCCCGCTTCGCCCTCGAGCTCGTCGCCCAGGGCCGCCCCGACTGCGGCCTCTGCGGCCTGCCGATCGACCCCGAGGGGCACGTCTGCCCGCGGCTGAACTGAGCCTGCCGCCATGGCGCCGACCCCGACCGACCGCGAGACCGTCCTCGAGGTCCTGCGCGGCGGCGAGGTCGAGGTGCTCGGGCGCATGCCGTGGAGCTCCAACGCCACGCTGCTCGTCGAGGTGCGCCACGAGCGTGGCTGCCTGCGGGCCGTCTACAAGCCCCGCAAGGGCGAGCGGCCGCTGTGGGACTTCCCGCCCGGGCTCGACCGGCGGGAGGTGGCGGCCTACGAGCTGTCGGCCTGGTTGGGCTGGGACATCGTGCCGGAGACCGTGCTGCGCACCGAGGACCTGCCCTTCGGGACCGGGTCGCTGCAGCGCTTCGTGCCCTTCGACCCCGAGGTCCACTACTTCACGCTGGTCGAGGAGCCCGAGCACCACCCCGCCCTGCGCACGATCGCCTGCTTCGACCTGCTGGCCAACAGCGCCGACCGCAAGGGCGGCCACTGCCTCGCGGACGAGGACGGCCGCATCTGGGCGGTGGACAACGGCCTGACGTTCCACCGCGAGCCCAAGCTCCGCACGGTCATCTGGGACTTCGCCACCCAGGCCATCGACGACCACCTGCTCGACGGCGTCCGCCGGGTGGCGGAGGAGGGCGGCCCCGCGTCGCTCGACGAGCTGATCGACGACGACGAGCGCGCCGCGCTCGTCCGGCGGGCCGAGCAGCTGGCCACCTGCGGCACCTTCCCGGTCGACACCACGGGCCGCCGCTACCCGTGGCCCTTCGTGTGAGGTTCAGTCGACCGCGCTGGCCTCGTCGCCGACGGCCGGGTCGTCGCCCGGCGCGCCGGGGCCGACCCGGCCGTTGCCCGACGACGGCGCCTGCGGCAGCCAGGCGAGCTCCTCGGGCTGGCGCCGGTCGAGCCACTGGGAGAACTGCGGCATGGTCAGCGGCGGGCAGACGACGAAGCCCTGGGCCATGTCGCACCCCAGGGTGGTGAGCAGCTCCCACCCCTCGCGGGACTCGACGCCCTCGGCCACGGTGACCAGGCCGAGGTCACGCCCGAGCGCCAGCACCGAACGGGCGATGGCCCGGTCGCTCTCGTCGACGGTCATGCTGGCGACGAACTGCTTGTCGATCTTGATCTCGCTGATCGGCAGCCGCCGCAGGTGGGCCAGTGACGAGTAGCCGGTGCCGAAGTCGTCGCACGAGAGCCGCACGCCCAGCTCGTTGAGCCCGGACAGCACGTCCTCCGAGCGGGGCGAGTCGCTCATCACGACCGACTCGGTGAGCTCGAGGGTCAGGGCGGCGGCCGGCACGCCGGACTCGTCGATGGCGGCGGACACGTCGTCGACGAGGTGGAGGTCGAGGAGGTTGCGGGCCGACAGGTTCACGGCCACGGAGATGTCGAGGCCGAGGTCGCGCCAGGTCCGGCACGCGGCCAGCGCCTTGCGCATGACGACCATCGTCAGCGCCCGGATGTCGCCGGTGTGCTCGGCGATGCGGATGAACTCGTCGGGACGCACCCGCCCGAGGCGGGGGTGGTTCCAGCGCACGAGCGCCTCGACGCCCCGCACGACGCCGGTGGCCAGTTCGACCTTGGGCTGGAAGCACAGGTCGAGGCCGTCGGTCTCGAGCGCCTCTCGCAGGTCGGCCGCCAGCGCCAGGCGCCGGGGGGTGGCCGGGTCGTGCTGGGGGTCGTAGAGCTCCCAGCCGCTGCGGTGCTGGCGGGCGGCGTCGGCGGCGATGTGGGCCCGCTGGACGAGCGAGGCGGCGTCGACGGCCTGCTCGGGGTAGACGGCGATGCCGACGTTGATGCCGAGCGCCAGCAGCACGCCCTCGGCCTGGAACGGGGGGTCGAAGCCGGCGATGAGCATGCGTGCGGCGCCGATCACCTCGTTGCCGTCCTCCACGTCGGGCATGACGACGGCGAACTGCTCGCCGCTCAGGCGGGCGAGGGTGGCCGACTCGGGCAGGAGCCCCCGCATGCGGGTGGCGGCCTGGATGAGCAGCCCGTCGGCGCTGGCGTGGCCGAAGGCGTCGACGACCTGGCTGAACAAGTCGAGGTCGACGACGATGAGCCCGACCCGCCGGTGGTTGGCGTAGGCCCGCTCCAGGGCCTCGGCCAGGACCTCGGTGAGCAGCCGGCGGTTGGGCAGGCCGGTGAGCGGGTCGTGGGTGGCCTGGTGGGCCCGTTCGGCCGCCTCGCGCTCGAGGGCGTGGAACAGCAGGCCGTTCTCGATGGCGACCGACGCCTGCGCCGCGAGCGACCCGAGCAGCGCCGCGTCGGCCTCGCCGAACGAGCCGACCGCCTTGCGCTTGGTCTGGGTGACGACGAGCACGCCGACGACCGAGCGGTCGGTGCCGGTGATCGGCGCGGCGAGCGCGGCGATGGCGGTGAGGTCGCGCAGCCAGGGCGGGGCCTCGGTCGCGAGGTCGACCCGGCGGGCCTCGGCCCGGGGCATGAGGGCGCGCACCTCGGCGGCGTGCTGGCTGGGCGCCACCTCGACGAGCTCGCTGCCGGCGTCGCCGAGCCGGACCCGCAGCGCCGGCTCGCCCTCGCCGGTCGAGCGCAGGAGCAGCACGGCGTCGTTGGCCCGCAGCAGCTTCCGGGCGGCGGCGAGCACCGACTGCATGATCTCGGTCAGGTCCGTCGAGCGGACCACCGACGAGACGAACTCGTAGTGGGTCTCCAGGCCCTTGTAGCGGTGGGCGAGGCCCCGGTAGATGCGGTTGCACGCCAGGCAGGCGACCGCCATGGCGGTGACCAGCAGCCACACGTGGGGGTGCTCCCACAGCGCGCTGGCGAGGCCGATGCCGATGGCCGCGTTGAGGAGGGCAGCGACGGCACCGGTGCGGGCGATGACGCCCACGGCCCGCCGTCCCGGCCACCGGCGCATGGCGAGGGCGACGACGCCGGCCAGCGCACCGACGGCGAGGAGGAACGACGCGGCCAACCCGGCGAGCAGTGCGAAGGCGCCCTGGACGCCGACGGGGTCGGCCTCGCCGAGCACGAAGCGGAACACGACGACGGCGACGACCGTCTGCGCCGCGTGGATGGCCAGCTCGTACGCGGCCTCGATCGGGCTGCGGATGCGGACGAGCGCCAGCGCCACCGCGACGCCGGCGAGCCGGGCGAGGACGACCTCGGTCGGCACCGCGTAGACGAGCCCGACCGCCAGCGGCACGAGCGCCAGGTTGAACCCGTACGACTCGCCGTAGGTGCGCTCGACCCGGAGGGCGAACACCTCGCAGGCGAGGAAGGCGATCGCCAGCTGGGGACCGGTGACGTCGAGGGTGCCGTCGAGGCGGGCGGCGTCACGGAGGGCGAGCGCCCAGGTGCCGGACGCGAGCGCGGCGGCAGCGACGCCGACGACCGCCAGGCTGCGGTGGCCGCTGCGCGCTCCGTCCCCCGACAACGATCCCTCCTTCCCGGACACCCCCGCAGCACCGTGCCCGACGAGGTGGGCCCGGTCAAGACGATCCGTGCGATTCGTCGCCCCGCGTCAGCAAGATTTCCGGCAGATCCCACGCACAGTGGTCAAGATGGCACGGATCTGGCCGGATCGTGCCGGCGGACGCGACGGTGCCGGGCCCGCGGGCCCGGCACCGAGCGATGAAGCGTGGCCGTCGCGCGAGGCTAGACGGTCACCGGTTCTGGAGCGCCTCGATGAGCTTGGGCAGGACCTTGTGGACGTCGCCCACGATGCCGAGGTCGGCGACCGAGAAGATCGGGGCCTCGGGGTCCTTGTTGATGGCGATGATGTGCTTCGAGCCCTTCATGCCGACCAGGTGCTGCGTGGCACCCGAGATGCCGGCGGCGATGTAGACGTTGGGCTTGACGACCTTGCCGGTCTGGCCGACCTGGTAGCTGTAGGGCACCCAGCCGGCGTCGACGATGGCGCGCGAGGCGCCCGGCGCACCCTTGAGGAGCTTCGCCAGCTCCTCGATCATCTGGTACTTCTCGGCCTCGCCCAGGCCGCGGCCGCCGGAGACGACCACGTCGGCCTCGTCGAGCTTCGGGCCGGTGGTCTCCTCGACGTGGCGGTTCTTGACCTTGGCCGTGCCGTGGTCGGGCACCTCGATGGTGACGACCTCGGCGGCGCCGCCGCCCGCCGGCTCGGCGGGGAACGACTTCGGCCGGAACAGGGCGATGTTCGGGGCCGGGGTCGTGAACCTCGTGCGGACCAGCTTGGTTCCGCCGAACACCGGCTCGGTCACGATCACGTCGTCGCCCTCGACCGAGATGTCGGTGTTGTTGGTGATGACCGGCTTGTCGAGCGCCACCGACAGGCGGGCCGCGACGTCGCGGCCCTCGTAGCTGGTGGCGAACAGCAGCAGGTCGGGCGCGTCGCCGTCCTGGATGAGCTTGGCGACGGCCGACGCGACCGGGACGCCCGGCAGGCTGTCCTGCAGGTCGCCGGTGGCGTAGACCTTGGTGGCGCCGTACTCGCCGAGGGTGGCGGCGATGTCCGACGCGTCGCCGCCGTGGACCGCCTCGACGGTACCGGCGAGCTCCCGGGCCTTGCTGAGCAGCTCGAGGGTGGTGGGGGCGACCGTGCCGTCGGTGGCCTCGGCGTAGACCCAGATGCGGTTCAGAGCCATGTTCGTCCTCTCTCCTGCGTCGGTCCCGTACCCGGGTCAGATGACCTTGAGGTTCTCGAGGAAGGCGACGATCTTGGCGTGGCCCTCGCCGTCGTCCTCGACGATCTCGCCGGCCTCACGCTCCGGGGCGTCCTCGACCGACACGATCTCCTGGCCGGCACCGGCCGCCCCGACGGTCGAGGGGTCGATGCCGAGGTCCGCCAGCGTCAGCTGCTCGACCGGCTTGGACTTGGCGGCCATGATGCCCTTGAAGCTGGGGTACCGGGGCTCGACGACGCCGGCGGTCACCGACACGACGGCCGGCGTGGTGGTCTCGACCTCGTCGTAGCCGGCCTCGGTCTGACGGTGGACCTTCACCGTGTCGCCGTCGACCTCGATGTGCTTGGCGAACGTGATCGACGAGACGCCGAGCAGCGCGGCGATCTGCTCGGGGACGGTGCCGGTGTAGCCGTCGCTCGACTCGGTGCCCGCGAGGACCAGGTCGGGCTCGGCCCGCTTGATGGCGGCGGCCAGCACCTTGGCGGTGTCCAGGGCGCCCGCGCCGGACAGGGCGTCGTCCGACACGAGGATCGCCTTGTCGGCCCCCATGGCCAGCGCGGTGCGCAGACCGCCGGTCTCGCCGTTGGGCGCCATCGACACGAGGGTGACCTCACCGCCACCCGCGGCGTCGACGAGCTGCAGCGCCATCTCGACGCCGTAGCTGTCGGACTCGTCGAGGATCAGCTTGCCGCTGCGATCGAGGGTGTTGTCCGCCTCGAGCTTCCCGGGCTCGGCCGGATCCGGGATCTGCTTCGCGCATACGACCACGTTCATGGTCCGCCATCGTGCCCCTCGTCCGGCCACCCCACCAAATCGCCCGGCGTGCAAGTGACCGCGCGGTAACCGGCCCGCCGTGGGCGGTGCAGTAGGTTCCGCCCGCTGTGGAGCTCGTGCTGCTGGTCAACTCCCGGGCCTCGTCGGTCACGCCACGCGCGCGCGTGGTCATCGGCAAGGCGCTGTCGGCCGACCACGAGGTCACGGTGGTGGAGACCAGCCGGCGCGGGCACGCCACCCGCCTGGCCCGCGGGGCGGCCGCCTCCGGCGTCGACGTGGTCGTCGCGCTCGGCGGCGACGGCACGCTCAACGAGGCGGCCAACGGTCTGGCCGGCACGGACTGCGCCCTCGCGCCGCTCCCCGGCGGGTCGACCAACGTCTTCGCCCGCACCATCGGCCTGCCCAACGACCCGATCGAGGCGACCGGCGTGCTGCTCGACGCGCTCGCCCGCCGCTCGATCCGCCGGGTCGGGCTCGGCTCGGTCAACGGCCGCTACTTCCTGTTCCACACCGGCGTCGGCTTCGACGCCGCGGTCGTCGAGCAGGTCGAGCGCCGCTCGGGGCTCAAGCGCTACGCCGGCCACCCCCTCTTCGTCTACGCGGGGTTCGACACCTGGTTCCGGCACTACGACCGCAGCCGGCCCCGCTTCTCGGTGTCCTTCCCACCCGAGGCCGGCGGCGACGTCGTCGACGACGGCTACCTGACCATCGTCCTGAACACGAACCCCTACACGTTCCTCGGCAACCGCCCGCTCGACCTCGCCCCCGAGGCGACCCTCGACCGGGGACTCGCCGCGGTCACCGTGCGGACGATGGCCTTCACCCGGTTCGCGCCGATCATCGCCTCGGCCCTCGGCCGGGGCGCGCTGCTGCGCCGCAGCCGCTGGGTCGACCACCGCACCGACCTGCCCGGCCTCACCGTCCGGGCCTACGGCCCCGTGCCCTACCAGGTCGACGGCGACCACCTGGGCGACGCCGAGGAGCTCGACTTCCGCCACGAGCCCGACGTCCTCGACCTCGTCCTGCCCTGACCGCCGGCCCGGCGGCGTCCCGGCCGGGGCGCCGTCAGGCCGCGGGGGCCCGCCCGAGGGCGGCGAGGGCGACGTCGGGCACGTCGGTGACGACCCCGTCGACGCCGACCTCGGCCAGCCAGCGCAGCCGGTCGGGCTCGTTGCAGGTCCAGGTGTTGACGGCGACGCCGGCGTCGTGGGCGGCAGCCACCAGCTCGGGCGTCACGAAGCTGTGGTGGGGGTGCACCGCCCCGTGGCCGTGGCCCACGACCTCGGCGACGAGGGCGGCCACGGGGTCGTCGCCGGGGCCGCCGGGGAGGGGGCCGAAGACGAGCCACCCGGTGGCGAGGTCGGCGTCGAGCTCGCGGACCCGGTCGAGGGTGGGCAGGTGGAAGCACGACACGAGGAACCGCTCGCGCTCGGCGACCGGCCGGGCGGCCAGCACCTCGACGACGGCGTCGGCCAGGGCGGCGGTCTCGTCGAAGTCGACGTCGGTGGGCCAGTTCTTGATCTCGACGTTGACGACGCCGAGGCCGGCGCACACGTCCAGCGCCGCGGGCAGCTCGGGCACGTCGGCGGGCAGCTCGGACCACGGCGTCTCGACGATGGCCCGCCCGTCCGCGAGGTGCGCGTCGTGGTGGACAGCGAGGCGCCCGTCGCTCGTCCGGCGCACGTCGAGCTCGACGCCGTCGGCCCCGAGGGCGACCGCGGCGCGGAAGGACTCGAGCGTGTTCTCCCGGGCCCGCCGGGGGGCGCCGCGGTGTCCGATCACGTGTGCCACAGGCAAACTCCTTCTTTGACGGTGGAAAAAACCCTTGCCCACCGGTCGAAACAGCCGTTATCGTTGCTCCGTCACAGCCACACGCACTTTTTCCGGTGTTGTCTGCGGTGGCATGTGAAACTCGTCACAAATCTCGGTGACCCGATTCCGCCGTGGAGGTCCCGTGGCCCTGACGCAGAGCCGCAGTCTGTCCCTGTCCATCGAGCGCGACGACTGGCGCGACCTGAGCGCCTGTCGCGACACCGACCCCGACCTGTTCTTCCCGGTCGGCACCACCGGCCCGGCGATCGAGCAGATCGAGAACGCCAAGGCCGTCTGTCGGGTGTGCGAGGTCCAGAAGCAGTGCCTCGACTACGCCCTCGCCACCAACCAGGACAGCGGCATCTGGGGTGGCACCTCCGAGGACGAGCGCCGTGCGCTGCGCCGCCAGTGGGTGGCCCGCCAGCGCCGCGCCTCGGCCTGACACGACCTGACGACGAGCTGGGGATGCTGGGGAGCCCCCGCCGCGGGGCACACGACGACTGAGTCGGGCGGACACCTTCAGGGCCCGACCGGCACCCGGAGCGCCACACGCGTGCCCGGTCGCCCACCCTCGCCGTCGCCGGACCGGATCGTGATCTCGCCGGCCAGGTCGCTGGTCACGAGCGTGCGCACGATCGACAGCCCGAGACCGGTGGCGTTGTCGAGCTCGAACCCCTCCGGCAGGCCGACGCCGTCGTCGGCCACCTCGAGAGTGAGGGCGTCCTCGGTCCGGTCGATCGTGACCGTCACCCGCCCGGGCTCGTCCTCGGTGAGGTCGAGCTCGGGCGGGTAGGCGTGGTCGACGGCGTTCTGGAGCAGCTCGTTGAGCACGACCGCCAGCGGGGTGGCGACGCCCGCGGGCAGGATGCCGCCGTCGCCCTGCACGTCGAACCGGATGGGGTGGTCGGGCGAGATCATGCTGTCGGCCACCATGGCGACCACCGGCTTGACGACGTCCACGAAGGGCACGTCGTCGCCGGCCTCCCGGGAGAGGATCTCGTGCACGAGCGCGATCGACCGGATGCGCCGCACCGACTCCTCGATCGCGGTGCGCGCCTCGCTCGTGCCGAGGCGCCGGCCCTGCAGGCGCAGCAGCGACGAGATCGTCTGCAGGTTGTTCTTCACCCGGTGGTGGATCTCCCGGATGGTGGCGTCCTTCGACAGCAGCAGCAGGTCGCGCCGGCGCAGCTCGGAGATGTCCCGCAGCAGCACGACCGCGCCCGACACCGTCCCGTTCTCGAGCAGCGGGATGCCGCGCACGAGCACCGTGATGTCGAGCCCCCGGCTGAGCTCCTCGGTGACCGGGAGGCCCATGGCGAAGACGCCGCTCACGACCGTCTCGTCCAGGCCCAGCTCGGAGAACCGCAGGCCCTCGGCGTTGGCGTGCACGCCCAGGCGGTGCAGCGTCGACACCGCGTTCGGCGACGAGTACTCCACCCGGCCCGAGGCGTCGAGCACGATGACGCCGTCGCCCACCCGGGGCGCCTCCTCCGTCTCGACGTCCTCGGCGTCGAACGGGAAGTCGCCGTTGGCGATCATGCGGGCGAAGCGGTTGAACACGTCGACGTAGGTCCGCTCCAGCTCGCCGGGCTGGCGCCCGAACGACGGCGTCGACTCCCGGGTCATGACGGCGACGACCCGGCCCTTGTGGCGGACCGGGATGCACAGCACCCGCACCCGCTCCTTCAGCGGTGAGATCGTGATCTCGCCCTCGATGATCTCGCCCAGCCGGTAGGCGCGGGCGACGAGGGGTCGCTCCTCCTCCTCGAGCACGGTGCCGACCCAGTCGGCCCGGTACACGGTCTGGGCGGTGGTGGGGCGCACCTGCGCCAGCACGACGAAGCGGTTGCCGCCGTTCTCCCGCGGCTCGCCGACGACGCCGAACAGCAGCAGGTCGGCGAAGCAGAAGTCGGCCAGCAGCCCCCAGCTCGCCGCCAGGCGCTGGAGGTGGGCGATCGCCTCGGCGTCGAGGCGGGTGAAGAAGCGGGCGAGCTCGGCGAGGCTGGCCATCGGCCTCGATTCTCGCAGGTGATCCGGCCGCCCGGGCGCGCGCTCAGCGCCACAGCGCGGCGCCCAGCTCGAGCAGCCCCGCGAGGTCGGTGATGTCGTGGTCGGCGTACGGGACGGTCGCCACCACGTCCGCGTGCCGGGACAGCTCGTGGCGCTGCTCGGCCTCCCGGGTGGCGACCACCTGGAAGTTGAGGAAGCTCTCCCCCACCTCGGACAGCACCCGGGCCACCTGCGCCGGGTCACCGAGGCGGGGCACGGCGGCGGCGACGGCCTCGGCCAGCGGCCGCGGGTCGCGTGCCAGTCGCACGGCCACGCCGGTGGCGTCGCGGTCGAGGAACCAGCCGGGCAGCACCTTGTTGAGCACGACGGCGCCGAGGGAGAAGCGCCGCTGCCGCAGCGCGTCGATGAAGTAGTCGGCCTCGCGGGCGGGCGAGGCCTCGAGGGTGGAGACGACGACGAAGCTCGTGCGCTTGTCCGACAGCGTGCGCTCGACGGCCCGGGCCCGCTCGACGAAGCCGTCGTACATCGTCTGGAACAGCAGGAAGAACTCGGCGATGTCCTGCAGGAACTGGGTGCCGAGGATGCGGTCGGCCACCGTGTAGAACGGCCGCGACGCCAGCGTGAAGGCCCGGCTGCGGGCCGGGACGGTGAGCCAGCGCAGCAGCCGGCTGGAGAAGAAGTCGGCCATCCGCTCCGGGGCCTCGAGGAAGTCGATGGCGTTGCGGGTGGGCGGGGTGTCGACGACGATCAGGTCGTAGCGGCCGGACGCGTGGATCTCGTACAGCCGCTCCATGGCGATGTAGTCGTGGCTCTGCACGAACCGCCCGGTGATGTTCTCGTAGAGCGGGTTGGCGAGGATGGCGTCACGGGTGGCGGCGTCGGGCGCGTGGCTGCGGACCAGCTCGTCCCAGGACTGCTTCGTGTCGAGCATCGCCGCCCACAGCTCGCCCCGGGGCTCGACACCGGCCGCCGTGAACAGCTCGTCGGGGATGCGGGTCTCGACGTTGCCGAACCGCTCCAGCCCCAGCGCGTTGGCCAGCCGCCGGGCCGGGTCGACGGTGATGACCAGCACCTTGCCGCCCAGGTGGGCGGCGGCCATGGCGGCGGCCGCCGCGGCCGTGGTCGTCTTGCCCACGCCGCCGGCGCCGCAGCAGATGACGATCTCCTTGGACGCCAGCAGCGGCTCGAGCGAGGTGGCCACCGGGCTCGCACGGTCCGCCGCCACCGTCAGTACCCCAGCTCCGCGCCGAGCGCCTCGGCGATCTTGGCCGTCGCCCGCACGCCGTGGGTCCGCTGGAACAGCTCGGGAACGTAGAGCAGGTCGACGCCGGCCGGCAGCCCTGCCCGCAGGTCGGCCAGGTGCTCGGCCCGGGTGCGGCGCATGCGCACGGCCAGCTCGGCGCCGTCGAGCACGACGTCGACCTCGCCGCCCGCCGCCTCGCGCAGCGCGGCCGTGCCCTCGGGGGTGCGCAGCTCGCGGAACAGCTGCTCCTCGCCCCGGGTGAACAGCTCGGGCAGCACCCGGTTGACGACCACCGCGGCGAGGTCGACGGTCGTCTCCTCGGCCAGGCGGGCCGACAGCTCCAGGGTCTCGTTGACGGGCATCTCCTCCGGGGTGGCCACGACGACCACGCCGGTCTGGGCCGGGTCGGAGAGGATCTCGAGCATCCAGCCGGTCTGGTCGCGCACCGTGCCCACCCGCACGAGCTCGTTGATGGCCTGGGGCGCGGCGAGCTGGCCGACGATGTGCCCCGAGGCGGCGGCGTCCACGACGACGATGTCGTAGTGCCGCTCCCGCACCTCGTAGGCGAGCTTGCCGACGACGAGGATCTCCTTGACCCCGGGGGCGGCGTTGGCGACGAAGTCGAAGGTGCGCGCCAGCGGGCCGATGCGGGACAGCAGCGGCAGCTTGAGCTGCAGCCCGAGGTACTCGCGCAGCGACGCCTCGGTGTTCATCGACATCGCCCACAGGCCGGGCGCGACCTCCCGTGGCGTGAACTCCGTCGGCTCGGTCTCGAACGCGTCCGCCACGTGCCCCTTGGCGTCGACCTCGCACAGCAGCGTGCGCCGCCCCTGGGAGGCGGCGAGCTGGGCCAGGCCGGCGGCGATGGTCGTCTTGCCGACGCCGCCCTTGCCCGTGACGAACACGAGCCGGCGTTCGAGCAGGGGGACCATCAGCGGTCGCTGCGGGGCGGTGGCACGTCCCTCGGCCGGTGCGGTCAGCCGCCGAAGCCGATGCGCCGGCTGACCGGCGACGCGTCGATCTCGACCCAGGCGATCTTGTCGACCGGCACGCCGTACTGGCGGCCGCGGCGATCGGTGAACCAGAGCATGCCGCCGTCCGCGACCGACGCGTCGATGTGCTCGCGCACGGCGTCGGTGTCGGTGTCCTGGGCGAGCGAGACCTCGATCTCCCGCGGTGAGTTCTTGACCCCGATGCGGACGTCCACGTGTTCCTCCTGTCTCAGGCGGCGGTCATGGTAGGGCCCGCCCGGCCCGATCACCGAGACCGGGCCGGGCGGGGGCGTCACGAGAAGCGGCGGCGCAGGCGCTCGAGGCGGGCGTCCCAGCGGCGCCCGGCCGCCTGCGCCCAGGCGGCCAGCTCGTCGAGGGGCGCGCGCACGACCGTGAAGCGGGTCTCGCGCCCGACGCGGGCGGCCTCGACCAGCCCGGCGGAGCGCAGCACGGCGAGGTGCTTGGCGATCGCCTGGCGGGTCACGGGCAGGCGCTCGGCCAGCGCCGTGGCCGTGACCGGCCCCTCCTCCGCCACGGCCCGCAGGACGCGCCGGCGGGTGGCGTCGGCGAGGGCGGTGAAGACGGCGTCGGCCGGCTCGGCGGGGTGCTCGGCACCCGGGGCGGGCTCAGGCGACGCCGGCACGGGCGGCCACGAACAGCAGCTCGAGGCCGAGGAGGCGCCGGTCCCAGCGGTCGAGCGCGCACCGGGCCCACCCGGGCGGCCGGGTCGGGGCGGCGACCGATGCCCGGGGCACGGCCAGCCGGACCTCGGTGACCTCGACGCGGGTGCCGCCGCCGTCGAGGGGCGTGAGCACGACCGAGACGGTGGCGGCGTCGCCCCCACCGTCGCGCCACCAGGTCCACACGAGCCGCTCGGGCGCGACGGCCTCGTCGACCCGCACGGTCCGGGTGGCGGCGTCGGGGTCGTCGAGCCACCGGGCCCGTTCGTCGGGGTCGGCCACCACGTGCCAGACCTCCTCGGGCCGGGCCGCGACGTCGACGGCCCGCCGCACGGCGGCGTCGGGGGGCGGTGGGGTCCCGGGCGTCTCCTCCGGCATGTCCGCAACTCTACAGTTGCGCGTTGCCGGGTCCACCCCTAGCCTGACTCGCAACCAATCGGTTGCGCAAGCGGACGAGGCAGGCAGGAGGCCGAGCAGTGCTGATCCCCACCGTCATCGAGTCCACCGCCCGGGGCGAGCGGGCCTACGACATCTACTCGCGGCTGCTGCGCGAGCGGATCGTCTTCCTCGGAACCGCACTCGACGAGAGCGTCGCCAACCTGGTCATCGCCCAGCTCCTCCACCTGGAGGGCGAGGACGCCGACCGGCCGATCCACCTCTACGTCAACTCCCCGGGCGGCGACATGACCGCCCTGTTCGCGGTCTACGACGCCATGCAGTACGTCGGCCCGCCGGTCCACACCGTGTGCGTCGGCCAGGCGGCCTCGGCGGCCGCCGTCCTGCTCGCCGCCGGCGAGCCCGGGCACCGCAGCGTGCTGCCCAACGCCCGCGTGCTCATCCACCAGCCCCACGGCGGCGCGCAGGGCCAGTCGACCGACCTGGAGATCGCCGTGCGGGAGATGGTCGAGATGCGGGAGCGGATGGTGGACATCCTCGTCGAGCGCACCGGCCAGCCCCGCGAGCGCATCGTCGCCGACATCGACCGGGACCACATCCTCCGGGGCGAGGCGGCGGTCACCTACGGCCTGGCCGACCAGGTCATCTCCCACCGCCGGGCGCGGGTCGTCGCCGGCGCGGCCTAGGACGGCCCGGGCGCGCCGGTCTCCGTCCAGGGCGGCGCGCCCTCGCCCGGGGCCTCCGGCGGCTCGACCGGCACGACCTCCCACCCCCGGGCCTCGATCACCAGCGCCCCCGCCGGCTCGACGTGCCCCAGCGCCGTGGCCAGCCCCCTGCCCCGCGCGACCGGCGGGTCGGCCGACCCGGCGCGCACGAGCAGCAGCGGTGCCGCGCCGACCGGCGCGTCCGGCTCGTACACCGCCACGACGTAGCCCCCGCCGCCGGGGGTGCGCCGCGCCGGGAGCAGCCGCGCCAGCCAGCCCACGACGTCCGGTCCCCGGCCGGCCGGCGGTGCCGGCCACCACTGGATCTTCACCGGGCGCCGGGCGACCGGCCCGTGGTCGAGCCGGGTCCGAAGCAGCTCGCGCTGGGCGGCGAACCAGCCCTCGACCCCCTCGCCCACGGCGCTCAACCGATGCGCAGCTCGGAGTGGTAGATGCGGGTGGGCGCCAGCTCGACGTCGATGACCTCGGCGATCCGGGCGAAGGCCTCGGCGGCCTCGCCCTCCGGCTCGGTCACGACGATCGGGGCGCCGGTGTCGGCACCCTCGCGCAGGGCGGGCACGAGCGGGACCTGGCCGAGGAGCGGGACGCCCAGCCGCTTCGCCAGGTCGGCCCCGCCGCCGGCGCCGAACAGCTCGTAGCGCTTGCCGTCGTCGCCGGTGAACCACGACATGTTCTCGATGACGCCCTTGACCTCGAGGTTCACCTTGCGGGCCATGAACGCGGCCCGCTGCGCCACCCGCTGGGCCGCGGGCTGCGGGGTCGTCACGACGTAGACCTCGGACCGGGGCAGGAACTGCGACATGCTGATCGAGATGTCGCCGGTGCCCGGCGGCAGGTCGATGACCAGGAAGTCGGGGTCGTCCCACCAGACGTCGGTGAGGAACTGCTCCAGCGCCTTGTGGAGCATGGGGCCCCGCCAGATGACCGGCTGGTCGTCGGCGGCGAAGAACCCCATGGAGATGCACCGCACGCCGTGGGCCTCCGGCGGCACCAACATCTGGTCGATGACGACCGGCGGGCGGTCGATCCCGAGCATGCGGGGGATGGAGAACCCCCACACGTCGGCGTCCACCACCGCCACCGACCGGTCCCGCCGGGCCAGCGCCACGGCGAGGTTGGTGGTGATCGACGACTTGCCGACCCCGCCCTTGCCGGAGGCGACGAGCAGCACCCGGGTCGTGCTCCCCGGCTCGGCGAAGGGGATGGCCCGGCCCTGGGCGTGGCCGTGGGCCGACCGGCTGCCCGCGGTGGCCGCCGGGTCGCCGTGCAGCCGCTCGCGCAGCGCCGCCCGCTCCTCGTCGGTCATGACCGTGAACTCGACGTCCACGTCGGTGACGCCGTCGAGCGTGCGCAGCGCGGAGCGCACGCGGCCGTCGATCTCGTTGCGCAGGGGGCACCCGGCGACGGTGAGCGCCACGGTGACGGCCACCCGTCCCCCGTCGACGTCGATGCGGCGCACCATGTCGAGGTCGACGATGCTGCGGTGCAGCTCGGGGTCGGTGACCGGGCGGAGGGCCTCGAGGACCTGGTCTTCGGCGAGGGGCATGGCGCTCCTGGCGGGCGGGTCGGGCGCGGACGGGCGTCCGAGGGATTAGCACTACGGCCGTAGGTAGAATACCGGCCGTGGATCGGCCGCCCCTCTCCCCGACCGACTTCGCCTCCGCGGTGAGCGCGATCACGTCGGCGTTCGGCGATCCCACCCGCCGGGAGATCTACCTCTTCGTCCACGAGAACCCCGACGGGGTCACGGCCGCCGAGGTGGCCGAGCGGTTCGACCTCCACCCCAACGTCGCCCGCCACCACCTCGACAAGCTGGTGGCCGGCGCCTACGTCGAGGTGGCGCTCGAGCGCCCGCCGGGCCGGGGCGCGGGACGGCCGTCGAAGGTCTACCGGGTGGCCACGCCGGAGATCGCCCTCGACCTCCCGCTGCGGCACGCCGACGTGCTCGTCGAGCTGCTGGGCCGGGCGCTCGCCGAGCTGGGCCACGAGCGGGCCGAGGCGCTGGCCGAGGACGTCGGCGTCGACTACGGGCGGGCGCTCGCCGCGTCCATGTCGCCCGGCTCCGACACGCACCGGTCGTTCCAGGCCGCGCTGCACGCGGTGGCCGACGCCCTCACGGCCCACGGCTTCGCCGCCCACGCCGAGCGCCACGGCGACCAGCTCCGCATCGTCAGCGAGCACTGCCCGTTCGGCGGCGCCGCCATCGAGCACCCGGTCATCTGCGCCGTCGACCGCGGCATGGTCCGGGGCATGCTCGCCGGCCTCTACGGGCACGAGCTCGTCACCGAGACCGCCCTCTCGCTGCCCACCGGGGGCGAGCGCTGCGTGACCTCGGTGCAGGACGTCGCGCCGGCGGCCCCCGGCGCCTGAGCGTCGCCGCGCGCCGTGGTCGCTCGCACCTACCTCGACCACGCCTCCACCTCGCCGCTGCGCCCCGAGGCCCGCGCCGCCCTCGTCGCCGTCCTCGACCTGCCCGGCGACCCCGGGCGGGTGCACGCCGAGGGCATGGCCGCCCGCGCCGCGCTCGAGGAGGCCCGCGGGCAGGTGGCCGGCCTGCTGGGCGCCCGCCCGCGCGAGGTCGTGTTCACGAGCGGCGCCACCGAGGCCGTCGCCGCCGCGTGCTGGGGGGCGGCGGCCCGGGGCACGGCCCGCCGCACCGGCGAGAGGGCGGCCGCCCCCGACGGGCGGGGCCACCAGGTCGTCGCCGCGGTCGAGCACTCGGCCGTCCGCCGGGCGGCGGCCCGCCACGGCGAGGTGACCGTCGTCCCCGTCGACCGGCGGGGTGCCGTCGACCTCGAGGCGCTGCTGGCGGCCGTCCGGCCCGACACCGACCTCGTCCACCTGCAGTGGGGCAACCACGAGGTCGGGACCCTGCAGCCGGTCGAGGAGACCGCGGCCGCCTGCCGCGAGCGGGGCGTGCTCCTGCACGTCGACGCCGCCCAGGCCGTCGGGCGGGTGCCCATCGACTTCCGGGCGCTCGGCGCCGACCTGCTGTCGGTCAGCGCCCACAAGCTGGGCGGGCCCCGGGGCGCGGGGGCGCTGCTCGTGCGCCAGGGCCTGCGGCTGCCCCCGCTGCTCGTCGGCGGCGACCAGGAGCGCGCCCGCCGGGCCGGCCTCGAGGACCTGCCCGCGGCGGCGGGCTTCGGCGCCGCCTGCGCCGCCCTCGCCGCGCCCGCGGCCGACGGCCGCCCCACCCTCGAGCACGAGGCCGCCGAGCAGCGGCGGCTCACCGCCCGCATCCTCGACGCCGTCGGCGGCGACGGGCTCGGCGACCTCACCGTCTACGGCGACCCCGACCACCGCCTCCCCCACATCGCCTGCCTCGGCGTCGCCGGCATCGAGCCCCAGGCCGTGCTGCTCGGGCTCGACCGGGCCGGCATCGCCGCCCACTCGGGCAGCGCGTGCGCCTCCGAGTCGCTCGAGCCGTCGCCGGTGCTCGAGGCCATGGGGGTCGACGCCCACCACAGCCTGCGGCTGTCGGTCGGGTGGTCGACCACCGACGCGGACGTCGACCGGCTGCTCGACGCGCTCCCCGCCGTGCTGGCCGAGCTGCGCGCCCTCGCCGCCGCGGCCCGGCGGGGCTGACCCGAGGCGGGCCGGCGCCCCCGCCGCATGCAGCCCGGCCAGGCCGTCTGGCATCATCACGCGGTGCTGGTTCGACCCCCCGGCCGGCAGGAGTGCCGTCGATGAGGCTGTACGTCGTCCGCCACGCCCACGCCGGGAGCCGGAGCGCCTGGGACGGCCCCGACGAGGACCGCCCGCTCAGCCCGAAGGGGCACCGGCAGTCGGCCGCCATCGCCGAGGCGCTGGCCCCCGCCGGCGCCACCCGCCTGGTGAGCAGCCCCTACCGCCGGTGCGTGCAGACGCTCGAACCGCTCGCCGACCGGCTGGGCCTGGCGATCGACGAGGACGACCGGCTCGCCGAGGGGGCCGACGGCGCGGACGCCGTGGCGCTGGCCGACGAGCTCCGCAAGGAGCCGGAGGCCGCCGTCGTGTGCAGCCACGGCGACGTCGTGCCGGAGATGCTGCGGATCTTCAAGGCCACGACCGTGCGGTTCAAGGACCCCTTCGTCTGGCCCAAGGGGTCGACCTGGGTCATCACCTGGGACGGCGAGCGCTGGACGAAGGCGCGCTACATCCCACCGCCCGACGTCTCCCTCTGGTGACCGCTCAGGGCGCGCCGCCGGCGTCGCCGCCGCTCCCCTGGGCCTCCAGCTCGGCGCGCAGCCCGCGCACCAGTGCCGCCACGTCCGGCGGCGGGTCGAGTGCCTCGAGCCGGTCCAGCTCCATCAGCGCTGCCTCGGTGCGCCCGGCCCGGGCGAGGATGATGGCGAGGAAGGCGTGGGCGTCGGGGAACTCCGGGTCGGCCTCGACCGCGGCGGTCAGCGTGCCGATGCCCTCGGGGTCACCGGCCAGGTACTGCGCCCAGCCCTTGTAGGTGAGGGCCTCGACGTGGTCCGGCTGCTCGGCCAGGACCTCGTCGTAGAGCTCGACCGCCTCGTCGTAGCGCTGCTCGGCGGCCAGCTCCAGCGCCTCGCCCAGGCGGTCGCGCGTCGACGTGCGGATGTCGCCGGTGAGCGTGTCGCCCGACCCCCGGCGGCCCGCCGCGTCGGCCACGAGCACGCCGGCCAGCACG
>DATGPY010000167.1:0-5438 GCA_035304465.1 Acidimicrobiales bacterium
CGGGTTCTTCGCCGCCCAGAGCGACGAGCCGCTGTCGTGCGCCATGCGGGGCTGCGTCGCCACCGGCGTCCACGGCCCCGACTCGGCCGGGTTCTTCTGGACCAACGACTCGGTCGGCGTGTGGGCCTTCGAGGACTGCCTGGCCCACAACAACGAGGTCAACGGCATCCGGGTGTGGCAGAACACGTCGCTCACCCACCCGATCGACCGGTTCACCGCCTACCAGTGCCACACGGGCATCGCCCACGGGGCCTACGCCAACGCCTACCAGTACCACGGTGTCGTGCTGCACGACTGCGACACGGCGATCCGGGTCACGGCGGTGACGGCGTCCGAGGACGGCTCCCTCCTCGAGTTCCACGACGTGACCGTGACCGACGCCGAGACCGACCTCGTCCTCGCGGACGCGCCGGTCGACCCGTCCGGCCAGGTCGAGTTCCGGCGGTGCACGTTCGACAGCGTGGTCGTCGAGGCCACCCACGACGACCACGCCAAGCACTGGGACCTCGTCGACTGCGGGGTCACGCCCGAGCAGATCGACGTGCAGAGCGTCGCCGGGGACACGACGCTGCGGGTGCGGGACGGCGACCTGGCGTGGCAGCTCGTCGACCGGGACTGGGAGCCGATCGCGCCGTTCTGAGGCGGGTGAGCGGGGCGCCGCCCGGGGGGCGTCAGGGCGCCGGGTCGACGAGCGCGGCGGCGAGGCCGTCCAGGCCCTTGCGGGCCGCCACCTCGCGGTAGGTGTCGAGCACGACCTCCACGACCCGGCGCTCGTCGAAGTGGGCGAGGGCCCGCTCGACGGCCGCTTGGCCCATGGCCCGGCGCCGCTCCTCGTCCTCGCCGAGGGCCCGGATGGCGGCGGCCAGGGCCGCCGGGTCGCGCACGGGCACGAGCAGACCGGTGACGCCGTCGTCGACCACCTGCCGGCAGCCCCGCACGTCGGTGGCGATCACCGGCAGCCCCGAGGCGGCGGCCTCCATGGCGGCCCGGGGGAAGCCCTCCCGCCACGACGGCAGCACGAACAGGTCCATCGCCCCGTAGAGGCGGTCGACGTCCTCGCGCATCCCCAGCAGCCGCACGCCCCGGTCCTCGGCCTCGCGCAGCGTCGCCCGGTCGAGGGCGTCGGGCTTCTCGGGGTCGTCGGGCCCCGCCACGACGACGACGTAGCGGTCGTCCAGCCGGCGGGCTGCCTCGAACAGCTCGAGCAGGCCCTTCTCCGCCACCAGCCGGCCCACCATGCCGACGACGACCTGGTCGTCGCGGGCGCCCAGCTCGCGCCGCAGCCGGCACCGCCCCTCCTCGTCCAGCACGTCGGGGCGGAAGCGACGCAGGTCGATGCCGTTGCCGAGGAGCCGGGTGCGCCGGGGCGGGTAGGCCCGGGTGCGCACGAGACGCCGGTGGTCCTCCTCGCTCTGCACGAGCTCGGCGTCCGAGAAGCGGGCGGCGATGCCCTCCAGCACGAGCAGCAGCGTCCGCTTCAGCCAGGGGTCGGCCTCGGTGTAGTAGAGGCCGTGGCAGGTGTTGACGACGACCGGCACGCCGGCCAGCCGGCCGACCACCCGGCCGTAGAGGCCGGGCTTGGGGTTGTGGGTGTGCAGGACGTCCGGCCGCTCCCGCCGCAGGACCCGCCACAGCTCGACCGCCGCCCGCAGGTCGGCCAGCACGTTCATGCTGCGGGTCGACGAGGTGAGCGGCACGTGGTCGATGCCCTCGGCCTGCAGCCGGGCGGCGTCGGGCCCCGGGGCGCTGATGCCCAGCGCCCGGCCGCCCCGGTCGCGCACGGCCGTGAGCTGCGGGTGCAGCAGGTAGCGCAGGCTCGAGTCGACGGTCGTCAGGTGGGCGACGGTGAACCGGCCGCCGCCCCGGCCCGCCGCGGTCACGGCGCCGCCCGCCGGGCCGGGGCGGGCGCCGGCCCGAGCGCGGCGTCCAGCTCGGCCAGCGTCGCGATCTCCACGTCGACGTCGTCGCCGCTCGGCACCCCGGCGTGCAGGCCCTCCGGGCGCCGGACCCGCACCGTGCGCCAGCCCAGGCGCCGGGGGGCGACGAAGTCCTTGGCCGGGTTGTCGGCGACGTACGCGCAGCAGGGGCCGGCCAGGCCCAGCTCGCGCTCCAGCCGCTCGAAGGCGGCCGGGTGCGGCTTGCCCATCCCCGGCCCCAGCTCGGCGGTGAACACGATCGTGTCCACCCAGCGGCGCAGGTCGAGGGCCTCGGCCTTGGCCCGCTGGCTGGCGAGGGGCCCGTCGGTCACGGCGGCGACGACGACGTCGTCGGGCACGGCGTCGAGCCAGGCCCGGGCGTCGTCCAGCAGGGCGATGTCGGGCCGGTGGTCGCGGTAGACCTCGACCATCTGCCCGACCAGCTCCGGTGTGGGCTCCCGCCCGGCCGCGGCCAGCACCTCGTCGAAGATCGTGCGCCGCACGCCGGCCTCGAACGCCGCCCAGGCCCGCTCGCCCAGGCCGTCGAGGCCGAGCTCGTCGCGGGCCCAGGCGCCCACCGCCGCGAAGCCGCTGCGGACGTAGTCGCGCTCGAGGTAGAGCGTGTCGTCGATGTCGACGACGACGAGGCGGCGGGGCCCGCTCACGACGGCGCCTCGGCCTCGTCGACGAACACGGCGGCGTCGTAGCGCAGCATGACCAGCCCCGGCCGCCAGCCGTCGGCGGTGGCGGTCGACGGCAGCCCCAACAGCTCCTCCAGCTGCCAGCGGGGGAAGTCGGCGCCGGCCTCCAGGGCCAGCGGGAACCCGCCGCCGTAGCGGGCGTTGATCTCGATGACCGCCACCGTCGCCGCCGGGTCGTCGGGCGCGCCGTCGAGGAACGCCTGCACGGTGATGGTGCCGAAGGCGCCGGGCAGCGCCTCGCACAGGTCGCGGGCCAGCTGCTGCAGCTGCGGCGACCGCACGGTCACGCCCTTGCTCACCTCGCCGGCCCGGACCTCGATGCGCCGCCGGGGGACGGCGCACACCGCCCGGCCCTGCCGGTCGACGAGCACGTCGATGGTGTGCTCGGCGCCCCGGGCCAGGGTCTGCACGACGACCTCGCCGGTCGCCCGGTCGGCGGCCGCGGCCAGCTCGCCGGCGTCCCGGACGACCTCCACGCCGATGCCGGCGCTGCCGAAGCGGGGCTTGACGACGAGCGGGAACGGCCAGTCGCCCGGCCGGGCGAGCACCTCCTGGGGCCGGGCCTGGCGGACGGTGGGGAAGCCGCCGGCCACCAGCCAGTCGTGGGTGCGCTGCTTGTCGCCGGCGATGGCCACGACCTCGGGCGAGGACAGCGACAGCGTCGTGCCGATCTCCTCCAGCCGGGGCCGGGCCTCGTTCCAGGCCTTCATCTCGGTGTCGATGGTGGGGACGACGAGGTCGACCCCCTGCTCCTCGCACAGCTCGACGACCGTGGGCACGAACGCCTCGTCGTCGAGCCGGGGGACGAGGAAGCCCTCGTCGGCCTCGTGGAGCGCGCTCGCGTACCACGAGGCATCGGTCGCGACCACCCGCCCCTCGACGCCGAGCGCCGCGAGCGCTCGCCGGAACCCGCGCAGGAGCTCGACCCGCCGCCCGGCGGAGGAGACGAGGACCGTGACGGGGCGGCCGGGCGGCCGGGCGGGCCTGCTCACTCCACCAGCGTCGCGCCCTCGAGGCCGGCGCGCTCGAGGCCCGACCCGGGGAACTCCGGCCGGGTCGCGTGGCCCTCGTGGCTGATGCCCTCGCGGCGGGCGACGCTGGTGACGGTCGCGGCCAGGATGCGCAGGTCGAGCGCCAGCGACCGGTGGTCGACGTACCAGACGTCCATGTCCAGCTGCTCGTCCCAGCCGAGCGCGTTGCGCCCGTTGGTCTGGGCCCAGCCGGTGATGCCGGGGCGGACCTCGTGCCGGCGGGCGTGGTGCGCCGAGTAGCGCGGCAGGTAGCGCACCGGCAGCGGCCGGGGGCCGACCAGGCTCATCTCGCCCCGCAGGACGTTCACCAGCGAGGGCAGCTCGTCGAGGCTGGTCGAGCGCAGCACGCGGCCGAGTCGGGTCAGGCGCCGCTCGTCGCTGTCGGGCCCGTCGTCCTCACCCGGTCGCGGGTCCCGCATGGTGCGGAACTTGACCAGCTCGAAGGGGGTCCCGCCCCGGCCCGCCCGCTGCTGGCGGAAGAGGACGGGCGAGCCCATCGTCAGCCGGACGGCGACGGCGATGGCACCCATGAGCGGCGCCGTGACCGCGAGCGCGACGCCGGCGACCGCGACGTCGAGCGCTCTCGTTGCTGCGTCGGACAACGCTGTCCCGCGACTGGTCCTGCCCACCGGAGGGTCAGTCTCTCGCATCCCGACGCCGCGCGCCACCCCCGGGGCGCGCACCGGCCCCGCGGCCCCGCCGCGGGGCCGGTGGTGGAGGTGCGTCGGCCCGCCGGCTCAGGCCTGGCCGGCCAGCCGTCGGTTCTTGAGCTGCGCCTTGGCGAAGTCCCGGTTCATGTAGGCGATGAAGTCGACGGAGATCTCCTTCGGGCAGGCCTCCTGGCACTCGCCGTGCATGGTGCAGGACCCGAAGTACTCCTCCATCGTCTCGACCATGGCGACCGTCCGCTGGTAGCGCTCGGCCTGCCCCTGGGGCAGCAGGTTGAGGTGCTGCAGCTTGGCCGCCGTGAACAGGTGGGCGGCGCTGTTGGGGCAGGCGGCCACGCACGCGCCGCAGGCGATGCAGGCGGCGGCGTCCATGGCGGCGTCGGCGGCCTCCTTCGGCACCGGGATGAGGTTGGCGTCCGGCGCCGAGCCGGTCGGGGCGGTGATGTAGCCGCCGGCCTCGATGATGCGGTCGAACGCCTGCCGGTCGACGATCAGGTCGCGCAGGACCGGGAAGGCCCGGGCCCGCCACGGCTCGACGTAGATCTCGTCGCCGTCGCGGAACTCGCGCATGTGCAGCTGGCAGGTGGCCGTGCCCTTCTGGGGGCCGTGCGGCTGACCGTTGATCATCATCCCGCACGAGCCGCAGATGCCCTCGCGGCAGTCGTGCTCGAACGCGATCGGCTCCTCGCCCTTGGCGATCAGCCGCTCGTTCACCACGTCCAGCATCTCGAGGAAGGACATGTCCGGGCTGATGCCCTTGGCCTCCTCGGTGTAGGTGACCATCTTCCCCTCGCCGCCCGGCGGCTGGCGCCAGACGTGGAGGACGATGTCCATGGTCTCGTTGCTTGCGCCGCTCACTTGTAGGACCTCTGGGTCGGGGTGACGTACTCGAACTGGAGGGGCTCTCGGTGCAGCACGGGCTCGTTGCCCTTGCCCGTCCACTCCCAGGCGGCGACGTAGGCGAAGTTCTCGTCGTCGCGGAGCGCCTCGCCGTCCTCCGTCTGGTGCTCCTCGCGGAAGTGGCCGCCGCAGGACTCCTCGCGGTGCAGGGCGTCGCGCACCATCAGCTCGCCCAGCTCGAAGAAGTCGGCGACCCGGGTGGCCTTCTCGAGCGACTGGTTG
>DATGPY010000168.1:0-2893 GCA_035304465.1 Acidimicrobiales bacterium
GAGGTGGTGGTGCGGTCCGGTGTGCGGGTCGAAGCGGATCGACCCCGTCCCGAGATCGATCGCCTGGATCTCGCCCATGGCCGCCAGGTCGTTGAGCGTCTGGTAGACGGTGCGCAGCGAGATCGACGGCATCTCGGAGCGCACGCTGTGGTAGACCGCCTCGGCGGTCGGGTGCACGGTCGACCCGTGGAGGACACGGAAGATCGACTGGCGTTGGGGGGTGATCTTGAGCCCCCGCGCCCGGAAGATCTGCGTCAGCTCCTCAGGCGACCGCACGTCGGCGACCGTATCAACAGCAGTTGCTTGTTCGCAACGATTGTTGATTATGTGAGGGGCGCCTAACACTCCTGGTCAGAGGCCCTACCAGCGGGCCGTCACCCGGTCGTGTCGCGCTGGCCCCGGCTCGCCAGCCAGGTGGTGACGATGACCATGACCGTGAAGATCACGGCGATCAGAACCGCCGCCGTCGTCCACTCCATGACGCCTCCCGTCGTCGGCCGTCACCCCGCATCGTGCGCCCCGCCGGGTCCCGCCCGACAGGGCCGAACGTCACCTCCGCGGTCGGTGCGCCCCGTTAGGCTCCTCGCTGATCCCCCCAGGAGGCCCGCAGCGCCATGCCACTCGGCAGCTTCGACCGCAAGGAGAACCTGGCCCGCCTGAGCGTCGGCACCTACGACGTGCTGGTCGTCGGGGGCGGCATCACCGGCGCCGGCGTGGCGCTCGACGCCGCGTCCCGCGGCCTGCGCACCGCCCTCGTCGAGCGCGACGACTTCGCCTCCGGCACGTCGTCGAAGTCCTCGAAGCTCGTCCACGGCGGGCTCCGCTACCTGCAGAACGGTGACGTCCGCCTCGTCTACGAGGCGCTGCGCGAGCGCCAGCGGCTGCTTCGCAACGCACCCCACCTCGTGCGGGTCCTTCCCTTCCTCATCCCCGTCTTCACCGGCAAGGGCGGCATCATCCCCCGCCAGGTCGCCCGGGCCCTCGGCTCGGCCATGTGGATGTACGACCTCACCGGCGGGCTCCGCATCGGCCGCGTACACCGACGGCTGTCCCGCGACAAGGCGCTCGCCCACATGCCCACGCTGGACGAGCGCCTGGCCTGGGCCTACCTGTACTACGACGCCCAGGCCGACGACGCCCGGCTCACGCTCGCCGTGCTGCGCACCGCGGCGCTCGACCACGGCGCCACCGTCGTCAACCACGCGGCGGTCACCGGGTTGGTCACCGAGGGCGGCCAGGTGCGCGGCGCCCGGGTCGACCTCGGCGACGGCGACGAGGTCGAGGTGCGGGCCCGGGTGGTCGTCAACGCCACCGGCGTGTGGAGCGACGAGGTGCGGGCCCTCGCCGAGGGCGCCCACCCCCGCAGCATCCGCCCGGCCAAGGGCATCCACATCACGGTCCCCTGGGAGAAGGTCCGCAACGACATCGCCGCCGTCCTGCCCGTGCGGCGCGACCGGCGGTCGATCTTCGTCGTGCCCTGGCCCGGCGAGGACGGCACGGTCGGCGGGCCCGGGTCCGTCACCTACATCGGCACGACCGACACCGACTACGACGGCGACCTCGACGACCCGCAGTGCACGGCGGAGGACGTCGCCTACCTGCTCGAGGCCGTCAACGACGCCATCACCGGCACGCTGACCGAGCGCGACGTGCTGGGCACCTGGGCCGGGCTGCGCCCCCTCGTCAGCGACGCCACCAGCAGCCGCACCGCCGACCTGTCGCGCCGGCACCGGGTCACCGTGTCCGACAGCGGGCTGGTCACCGTCACCGGCGGCAAGCTCACCACCTACCGCGAGATGGCCGAGGACACCGTCGACACCGCCGTCCGGCTGCTCGGCGGCCGGCCCCGCGGGGCGCGGCGGTGCCGCACCCGGTCGCTGCGCCTGCGGGGCGCCGAGGGGTGGGAGGAGGTCGCCGAGCGCGACCGCCACCTCGCCGAGCGCTACGGCGGCGAGGCCACCGTCGTGCAGGCGATGATCGACGCCGACCCCTCGCTCGGCGAGCCGCTCGTGCCCGGCCTCCCCTACCGGCGGGCCGAGGCCCTCTACGCCGTGCGCTACGAGATGGCGACGACGCTCGACGACGTCCTGTCCCGCCGCACCCGGGCCCGGCTCCGCAACCGCGACGCCACCGCCGCGGCCGCCGACGAGGTCGCCGAGCTGGTCGGGCCCGAGCTCGGCTGGTCGGACGAGGAGCGGGCGGCCCAGGTCGCCGCCTACCGCGCGTCGTCCGAGCACGAGCGGCTCGTGCCCGACCTGCCCCAGCTCGGCGCCCTGGCCGGGGGCTGACCGGCGCCCGGCTCCGGGCGGCGGGCCGCGGCCCCGCCCGGCCTGCCAGGATCGGGACCATGAGCGCGCCCCACGACCTGCCGCCCGTCGGCCCCGCGGCCCCGACGCCGCCCATCGCGCTGGCCGGCGGCGCGGCCGCGGCCACGCCCCGGCTCGCCGCCGAGCGCGTCGAGGTGGACGACCGCCTGCTCGCCCGGCTGCGCGACGCCTGCGCCGAGGTGACCGCCGAATCGGCCGAGCTGGCCGAGGCCAGCCGCGACTGGTGGCCCCTCGCCATGTCCTGGGCCACCGAGGGCCAGGTCGCCGGCCTGGCCGCCGCCGTCGCCCGGCCGACCGACGCCGAGCAGGTCGCGGCGGTGCTCGCCCTCTGCCACGAGGCCCGGGTCCCCGTCACCGCCGCCGGCGGCCGCAGCGGCGTCTGCGGGGCGTCGGTGCCGCTGCACGGCGGCGTCGTGCTCGACCTCACCGGCCTCGCCGGCGTCGTCGACGTCGACGAGACGTCGCTGGTGCTCGACGTCCGGCCCGGCACCTTCGGCGACGTCCTCGAGCACGAGCTGCGCGACCGCCACGGCGCCACGCTCGGCCACTGGCCCCAGTCGGTCTCG
>DATGPY010000169.1:0-2046 GCA_035304465.1 Acidimicrobiales bacterium
ACCGACTTGCCGGAGCCCGACTCGCCGACGATGCCGAGCGTGCGCCCCCGGTCGAGGGTGAGCGACACGCCGTCGACGGCCCGCACCGTGCCGGCCGGCGTGCGGAACCGGGTCCGCAGGTCGGTGACCTCGAGCAGGGTCTCGGACTCGGTGGGCGCCGTCACAGGCCTCCCTCCCTGACGTCGAAGCGGGCCCTGACCACGTCGCCCAGGTAGTTGAGCGCCATCACGGTCAGGAAGGTGGCGATCGAGGGCACGGCCACGATGTGCGGTGCCCGGGCCAGGTCGGCGCGGCCGTCCGCGATCATGTTCCCCCACGAGGGGACGTCTCGGACCCCGACGCCGAGCAGGGCCAGGCTGCCCTCGGCGACGATGGCGACGGCGATGCCCAGCAGCGCGATCGACGCCATCGCCGGCAGCACGTTGGGCAGCACCTCGCGGACCATGATCCGCAGGTGGCTGGCACCGAGCACCTCGGCCGCCCTGACGAACTCCCGCTCGGACCAGGACAGGGTGCTGGCCCGGGCGATGCGGCCGATGAGCGGCACGGTGACGATGGCCAGCGCCAGGATGATGACGTTCATCTTCCGGGCGTTGGAGACGTCCTGCTCGGCGCTGGCGAACACGGCGACCAGCGACAGCGCCAGCACGAGCGCCGGGATCGACAGCAGGACGTTGAACAGCATCGAGACGACGGTGTCGACCTTGCCCCGGAAGTAGCCGGCGACCAGGCCGAGCACGCCGCCGACGAGGAAGCCGAGCCCGACGGCGCCGACGCTGATCCACAGCGACGTGCGGGCGCCGAAGATCACCCGGGAGAGCATGTCCCGGCCGTTGCCGTCGCCGCCGAGGAGGTGGCCGGGCTGCACCGGCCCGACGCGCACGATCTCCAGGTAGCTGCGGTCGGGGTCGGGGAGCGGCAGCCACGAGGCGAGGAGGGCCGCCAGCGTGATGCCGGCGAGCCACACGATCGAGACCCACCCGATGACCCCGAGCTTGCGGGTCGGCGCGGTCTCGACCTCCTCGGCCAGCGCGGCCACGGTGGAGCCGGCAGCGGGGGCCTCGGCCTCCGCCAGGGCGTCCTCGGCAGCCGGCTCGGCGTCGGTGGCCACGGGATCGTCAGTTGCGGGCTCGGGCATGGCGGATCCGGGGGTCGACGACGGCGTACAGGATGTCGACGGCGAAGTTGACGACGACGTAGAGGATGGCGAGCACCGCGACGAAGCTCTGCAGCGCGACGTACTGGCGCTCGAAGATCGCCTGGCTGATGGCCGTGCCCATGCCGGGGATGCTGAAGATCACCTCGACGACGACGGCGCCGCCGATCAGCGTGCCGACGTTCATGCCGGCCACGGTGAGCAGCGTCAGGCTCGACGGCCGCAGGGCGTGGCGCCACAGCACCCGCTGGTCGGAGATGCCCTTCGCCCGGGCCATCTGGATGAAGTCCTCCTGCAGCGTCGCCACCATGTCGCTGCGGAGCAGCCGCATGTAGACGGCGATCTGCCCGGCGGCGAGCGTGACGGCGGGCAGGACCATGCGCCGCACGTGCTCGACCGGGTCCTCGCCGAAGGGCACGTAGCCCGACGGCGGCAGCCAGTTGAGCCAGACGCCGATGTAGTAGGCGAGGGCGAGCCCGAGCACGAAGGTCGGCACCGCCATGAGGGCGAAGGCGCCGGTGTTGGTGAGCTTGTCGAAGACGGTTCCCGCCCGGTAGGCGGTCAGCACGCCGAGCGGGATGGCGACCACCAGCGCCAGCACCTGCGAGTACACCATCAGCTGCAGCGACACCGGCAGGGCCTCGGAGAGCCGGTTGCTGACGGGGTCGCGGCCCGAGACCCGGAAGTAGTCCCCGAAGTGCTCGCCCCGCTCGTCGCCGAGGACGAAGTCCTTCAGCCAGCTGGCGTACCGGACGTGCAGCGGCTCGTCGAGGTTGAGGTCCTCGCGCACCTGCGCCTTGAGCGCGTCGGCCTCCTCGGACTCGGCCAGCGGTACGAGCGTGTCCACCGGGTCGCCGGGCACCATGCTGATGAGCAGCGCGGTGAACAGC
>DATGPY010000170.1:0-2865 GCA_035304465.1 Acidimicrobiales bacterium
GAGCGTGACCCCCAGAGGCGCCAGCATCACGAAGGCGACGAGCACCCGGACGCCCAGCGGGGTGGTGAGCAGCCCGTCGGTGACCCGCGGCAGGACGACCAGGTAGACCACCCCGAGTGCCACGACCACCGGGGCCAGCACCGTGACGATGCGGTGCGGCATCGCCTTCAGGCGGGCGCTGAGCAGGGCGCCGACGCCGGTGAAGATCAGCAGCGACGCCAGGGTGACGGTGAGGGAGTAGGTCGGGTAGCCGAGGAACAGGATCAGGCGCTGGATGAGCGTGATCTCGAAGAACATGAAGCCGAAGCCCAGCGCCGCGAAGTACAGCGCCGAGGTGCCCTTGCGCGGCAGCTGCCGCCACACCTTGCGCATGGTGACGAAGGGCAGCAGCAGGAACACCGCCGCCATCACGGTGGCGATGGCCAGCAGCAGCAGGACCACCCGCTCGCCGATCGAGTCCTCGGGGTCGAAGCGGTCGATGGGGTCGCCGAAGTTGGCGATCACGTCGCCGAACCGGGCGAAGTGCCAGAAGAAGGGCGCGTCGTCGGTGATCGGCGTGACCGCGTACGGGTGGTCGGCGAAGAAGTCGTCGAGCTCGTCCTGCGGCAGCGTGATGGCCCGGGTGACGTCGTTGTCGAGCTCGTGGCCGGGGGCGTACTGCAGCTCGGTGCCCTCCACCTCGTCGTCCTGGCGGACGAAGGCGTCGATCTCCTCCTGCGTGAAGGGCGTCTTCTTCACGAGGATGGTCGACAGCCGGGCGTTGGCCTCGAGGCCGAAGGTCGAGACCATCACGTGGTCCTCGGGGTTCTCGACCCCGAAGTCCTCGAGCGCCTTGCGGGCGGTGGCCACGTACCGGGTCGTGCGGTTCGACTTGACCTCGTAGTTGGACTCGCCGAACTGGGCGGCGAGGATGCCGTCGTCGGTCAGGTGGTCGAGCGTCTCCTCGATGGCGTCGGAGGTGTAGAGGTAGCTCTCCGACAGCACGAAGGCCCCGGCCGTCGCCGCGTTGGAGGCGGCGTAGCTGTCGGGTGCGGGGTACCAGACGAGGTCGTACTCGTCGCCGCTGCGGGCCAGGTACGAGCGGCCGTCGCCGTTCTCGTAGTTGACCTCCGGCTGGTCGGCGAGGTGGCCGTTGTAGTCGGCGTAGACGTCGGTGACGAGCTCGTGGGTGACGGGGTTGAGCTCGATCGCGTCGATCTGGCCGGCCTCGTAGTAGAGCGAGGCGAGGATCTCGTGGCCGCCGGCGGCGCCGATGATCATGACCTTCTCCGGCGGCTCGCCCAGGACGTCGAAGGGGAACGATCGGGCGTCCTGGTCGAAGTCGAACTGGGTGAGGCTGTCGCGGTCGCCGTCCCACTCCTTGATGACCGACCCGAGCATGCCGTCGTGGTTCAGCAGGAGCGTGCCCATGTCGGGGCCGAGGTCGACGACGTCGACCCGGAAGATGGCGCTCCAGTGGGACCTCGTGGCGCCGCCCTGGAAGGTCTTGTCGACGTCGGGGCGGACGTCGGGGAGCAGGTCGAACGACGCGCCACCCGGCAGGCTCGGCCCGACGGTCAGCGCGACCAGCCAGACGGTGGCGACGCCGGAGAGCGCGGCGGTGGGCTGGACCTTGTCGGCGAGCGCCAGCCGCAGCGCCACGGCGGCCAGGACCGCGCCGGCGAGCATGATCGTGCGGGCCGGGCCGATGCCGTTCAGCAGGAACACGACCACCGCGCAGGCGACGCCGGCGCCGACGAGGTCGGCGAAGTAGAGCTTGTTGATGCCCTCGGTGCGCCGCGCGAACAGCGTCGAGATCATCACGCCGATCGGCACGAACGACGCGAAGAGGGCCAGGCAGAGCACCAGGATGTTCCCGATGTTGTCGAACGAGCTGCGGCTGCCGTAGTCCCACACCGCCAGCGACGCCACGGACAGCCGGGCGACGATCACGTAGCCCACGAAGACGAAGGCGGCGCCGACCAGCGAGCCCACCGTGATGATGGCGTCGGTGCTCGCCCGCTTGAGGCGGGACGAGAGGGAGACGACGACGCTGCCGGTGCCGATGCCGAGCAGCGCGAGCCCGATGACCAGGTACGTGTAGTAGTAGAAGAGCTTGAACGAGACGATCCGCGTGTAGCTGATCTCGAGCAGCAGCGACGCCAGGCAGATCAGGAAGATCTCGACGTGGTAGCCACGGCCCGACCCGGTCGTGTCGCCCGCGCCCCGGCCGTCCGCCTGCGTGCTCAGCTCGCCCCGGTTGGGCGTCTCACTCGCCATCGAAACCCTTCCCCCTGTCGGGCGTGGCCCCTGCCCGGGTCGCCGGTGCCGCACGCGGCGTGACCCGGCGCAGCGTCGTGTCTCTGCGTTCGGCCCGCACTGTCCACGGCGCGGGCCCGAAGCCCGGCCCCAGCGCGGTGGGAGCATAGTTGTCGCTCCCTGTGGCCCGCGCAACAGAGCGCGCGCCGAGGGCGGTCGGCGGGCAGCGGCCCGTGGCCGGCCGCGGGCCCGGTCCCCCGGTGGAGCCGCTGGTTACCCGCGAGTACGTTGCCCGCCATGCAGGAGATCCTCGAGGCCATCCAAGCGGGCGCGCCGGGCGACGAGATCGCCGCGCTCCCCATCCCGGAGAGCTACCGGGCGGCGCACGTGCTGCGCAGCGAGCAGGACATGTGGGAAGGCGTGCCGTCGGAGGAGAAGGATCCCCGCAAGTCGCTGCACGTCGGCGAGGTGCCGACCCCCGAGCTGGCCCCCGACGAGGTCTACCTCGCCGTGATGGCCAGCTCGATCAACTTCAACACGGTGTGGACCTCGATCTTCGAGCCGCTCCCCACCTTCGGCTTCCTCGACCGGCTGGGCCGCGAGTCGGTGTGGGGCGCCCGCCACGCC
>DATGPY010000171.1:0-28867 GCA_035304465.1 Acidimicrobiales bacterium
CGCTGGCGTCGACACCCCCATCCACGATCGGGATCTCGACCGACTCGCCGGTGCGGTTGTCGGTGATGGTGATGCTCTCTGCCACGTGCCGGATGCTCCTTCTCGACAGGCGAACTCGACCTCACGCTACTGCGGTGGTGCGGCGTTCCGTGACGCCCGACCGCCCAGCGTCGGGTGGATGCCGTCGATGTCGGCGGCGGCCACCAGCTCCCGCACCGCGAGCCGCACCTCGCGAGCCGGCACCGACAGCCGGCCGCTGCGCGGGACGGTCAGGCCGACCGATCGGGGCGTGAGGCCCTCGACCGCCACGCGGGCGCACGCCACCTCGACCCAGCGGGGGGCGGCGGTGGCGGTGACCATGGCCGGACCGAAGCCCTCGATGGCGAGCGAGGTGAGCAGGCGGATGCCGTCGATCTCGGCGAGCACCTGCAGCTCGACCCCGGCGCGGGCCGCCTCCTCGTCGAGCTGGTCACGGAACGCGGTGCCGGCGGGCTCCAGCAGGAGGGGGTAGGGGGCGAGCTCCGCGAGGTGGACGCGGTCGCGGGCGGCGAGCGGGTGGTCGTGCGGAGCGAGGATGACCCGGTCCTCGTCGAAGAGCGGCTCGGTCGCCAGGTCGGTGTGGGCGAGGGGGAGGTTGATGACCGCCAGGTCGAGGTCCTCGCTCACGACCTGGGGGACGAGCGAGGTCGTGGTGGCGTCGACGGTGACGAGGTGCACCTTGGGGTGGCGCTCGGCGAGGAGCCGCAGGAGGCGGGGGACGAGCCAGCGGCTGACCGTGCCGATGCAGCCCAGCCGCACGGTTCCCGAGACCTCGTCGCGCATCGAGGCGATGTCGGCCTGCAGCGACTCGACCTCGTGCCGGATGCGGCGGGCCCGCTCGACCACGACCGCGCCCTCCTCGGTGAGCGCGCCGGTGCGGCGGTCGACGAGGGTGACGCCGAGCTCGCGCTCGAGGCGGGCGACGTGGGTGGACACGTTGGACTGCACGGTGTGCAGCCGGCGGGCGGCGGCGGAGAACGACCCGGTCTCGGCGACGGCGGTCAAGGCGGCGAGCTGGCGGAGCTCCATCGCGATCAATGATCGCAGCTATCGCAAAGACCTGTTTGACGAATTGTGAATCCTCTCCCATAATGGGCATTACAAAACAGCGGGCAGCACGCATCGGTTCCCCCCGCCGACGCTGCCCCACATCACAGTGTGCCGCGTACGGATCCCCCCTCCCGACGCAAGGCACCTGTCAGGAGCCGACCGCACCACCCACGGTCGGCTCCTCTCGTTTTGGTCGGCCCGCCGCCCGGGTCGGAACCGAGCGGCGGGCCGGCCCCGTGCGCTGGACTGGGCGGCGTGGTGACGCTCCCGCCGACGATCCAGGCGCTGGCCGATCGCACCCTCGGTCCCGTCCGGGTGGTCGCCGACCTGTCCTGGGGCCACGGCGAGGCCCTCGTCGTGGCGGTCGAGTCCCCCCGGGGTGAGCGGGCGGTCGTCAAGGCGCACCGCGACGCCCGGTCGTACCGCAACGAGGTCGAGGCCTACGGCGTCCTGGCCGGGCCCCTGGCCGGCGACCTGCCCCGCGTGCTCGCCCACGACGACGGGGCCCGGGCGCTCGTGCTCAGCTGGGTGCCGGGCACGCCGGCCGACCGGCTGCCGGCCGACGACGAGCGGCTCCACCGGGCCGCGGGCGCGCTGTTGCGCCGGTTCCACGGCGCCCTCCAGCCCGAACCCCTGGCGCGCTGGCGCCGCCGCCTCGCCGGCCGGTTGGCGCGGTGGATCGATCGCGCGGGCGACGGCGTGCTCACCGCCGCCGAGGTGGCCGCCGCCCGGGGTGCGGTCGAGGCCGTCGGCGACGCAGAGCCGGCCGGCGTGCTCACCCACGGGGACTGGCAGCGCCGCAACTGGATCGTGGACGGGAGCACGGTGCGGGCGATCGACCTCGAGCACGCCCGGCGCGAGGTGTGGCTGCTCGACCTCCAGAAGCTGTGGTGGGGCGACTGGCGGCGTGCGCCGCACCTCCGCGACGCCTTCCTGGCCGGCTACGACCCGGAAGGCGAGGTGCGGATCGACCCCGTCGCGTTCCGGGCCGTGGCGGCCGTGCAGCTCGTGGCCACCGTCGTCTGGGCGGTCGAGCACAGCGACCGGGCCTACGCCGAGGCGGCGCGGGACGGCTTGCGGGCCGCGGTAGCGTGCGCACCGTGAGTGCTCGTGGCGCTGCGGTCTTCGACCTGGACCGGACCCTCCTGCGGGGCGCCAGCGGTCCCGTCCTCGGTCGGGCCCTGCGGGAGGCGGGCGTCGTCTCCGACCGGGCCATCCCGGGCGAGGGGCTGCTCTACCGGATCTTCGACGTCGTGGGGGAGACCCGCCCGTCGATGATCCTGACCCGCCAGGCCGCCCGGTTCGCCAGGGGCTGGTCCCGGGCCCAGGTGCTCGACGCCGGGCGGGTGGCGGCCGACGAGCTGGCCTCGGCCGTGCTGCCCTTCGCCCGGCAGCTGCTGGCCGAGCACCGCGCCGCGGGCCGGCCGCTCGTGCTCGCCACCACCACCCCCGAGGACATGATCCGGCCGCTCGCCGAGCGGCTCGGCTTCGACGACGTGGTCGCCACCCGCTACGGGCTCGACGGCCAGGGCCGCTACGACGGGACGATCGACGGCGAGTTCGTGTGGGGCCGGGGGAAGCTGCGGGCCGTGCGGGCGTGGGCCGGGCGGCACGGCGTCTCGCTCGCCGACAGCTGGGCCTACAGCGACTCGTTCTACGACCACCACCTCCTCGGCGCCGTCGGCCACCCGGTGGCCGTCAACCCCGACCTGCGGCTGCTCGCCCTCGCCACCGTCCGGCGCTGGCCGGTCGTGCACTTCGACGTGCCGGCCGGGGTGCCCAAGCTCCCCCTGCTCAACGTCGAGCCGCAGCGCCTGCTGCAGGTCCTCGTCCGGCCCGAGCTGCTGCCCTGGGTGCGCTTCGACATCGCGGGTGCCGACCGGATCCCGGCCACCGGGCCGGCGATCCTCGTCGCCAACCACCGCAGCTACTTCGACCCGGTCGCCCTGGGCCTCACCTGCGCCCGGCGCGGGCGGGCCGTGCGCTTCCTCGCCAAGCGGGAGATCCTCGACGCCCCGGTCGTCGGACCGGTCGCGCGGGCGCTCGGGGCCATCCGCGTCGACCGGGGGAGCGGGTCGGACGAGCCGCTGCGGGAGGCGGCCGCGGCGCTGGCCAGCGGGGAGCTGGTGGCGATCCTCCCGCAGGGCACGATCCCGCGGGGGCGGGCCTTCTTCGAGCCGGAGCTGGTGGGGCGCCCGGGGGCGGCCCGCCTGGCCGCGCAGACCCGGGTGCCGGTCGTCCCCGTCGGGGTGTGGGGCACCGAGCACGTGTGGCCGCGGTCGGAGCGGGTGCCGCGGGTGTGGAACGTCGTGGACCCGCCGACGGTCCGCGTGCGGGTGGGCGAGCCGGTCGAGCTCCGGTACCGGTCGGCGACGGCCGACACCCGGCGGATCATGGCGGCGATCAGCGCGCTGCTGCCCCCGGAGGCCCGCCGGCGCCGGGAGCCGACCCCCGAGGAGCTGGCGCTCACCGTCCCACCCGGCCACGCGGTCGACGAGGACGGCGAGCGCGGGGCGGGCGCGGCACGCGACGGCGGGGCGCGGGCGGACGGCTCCGACGGGGGAGGCGGGGCGGCGTCGGGCGCCGGCGGGGCGGAGGGCACGGCGCCGCGATCGCCGCGGGCGGCTCAGCCGCCGGAGTAGCGCACCCAGCGGCCCCGACCGGTGAGCTTGGCCTCCCGCATCGCCCGGTCGACCTGGGCGAGCGTGGCCTCGACGGTCTCGGTCGGGTCGAGGGCGGTGATGCCGATGCTGGCGTCGACCCGCACCTCGGTGGCCAGGTCGGCCCGGGGGCGGATGGGCTCACGCACCGCGGCGAGGAGGCGCTCTGCCACCCGCTCGACGTCGCCCGGCCCGCTCAGCCGCTCGCAGAGCACGGCGAACTCGTCCCCGCCGATGCGGGCGACCATGTCGCCGGGGCGGAGCGCGCCGACCAGGCGGTCGGCGACGATGGCGAGCACCCGGTCGCCGACGGGGTGGCCGAGCGTCTCGTTGATCGGCTTGAAGTGGTCGAGGTCGATGAACAGCACCGCCGACCGGCCCTCGCCGGCCGCGGCCACCGTGGCCAGGCGGTCGAGGAACGCCTGCCGGTTGGCCAGGCCGGTGAGCTGGTCGTGGGTGGCGGCGTACTGCAGGGAGCGGTGGCTGCCGTGCCACTGCAGCGTGAGGCGCAGCAGCTGGCCGACCCGGGTGACCGTCGTCCAGGTGAAGCGGGTCGGCGCACCCTCCCGGGTGCGCCAGATGACGATGGCCGACCGCGGCGACGACTCGCCCGGACCGGCGACGGGGTGGACCCAGCAGGCGGCGTAGCCCTCGGCAGCCGCGAGGGCGGCCAGCGACGGGGGCACGAGGTCGAGGTCGGGCAGCCACAGGTCGGTGCCGCTGGCCAGCGCCCGGGCCCAGGGGGAGTCGCCGTCGGTCTGCAGCAGGTGGGCCGGGGCCCCGGCCACGACGCCGAAGCGCTCGCCGTCCCATCGCTCGCCGATGGCGACCCGTGAGTCGGGGGCCATCTGCTCGAGGGCCCCGACCAGCCGCCCGAGGATCTCCGACATGTCCGCGCCCTCGGCCATGGCCTGCACCGCGAGGTCGAGCGCCCGCTCGTAGCCGACGCGGCGCACGGTCACGACGTACCAGGGCAGGCCGCTGCGCCGGGTGGTCAGCACCGACAGCTCGCAGTCGGTGGTCGTTCCATCGGCCCGCACGAGCTCGGCGGGGAAGCCGACGCCACCCCAGGGCGTCTCCTCGTAGGCCTCGTCGATGGCGATGAACGCCTCCATGACCGCCGGCAGCGAGTCCGGCGCGATGACCTTGGTGAAGCTCTCGCCGACGAGCTGCTCGGCCCGCCAGCCGAAGAACCGCTCGATCGACTCGCCGACCCACACGAGGGTGCCGGTGTTGTCGACGAGGGCGAGCGGGAAGATCGAGTGCTCCGCCATCGTGCGGAACGCGTCGGGCGGTGGGCCGACGGCCTGCACGAGCTCGACGCGGTTCCCGAAGGGGTCGTCGGTGTGCACCCGGGCGACCCCGGTGCCCGGCGCCGGCCGGACCTCGCCCCCGGCGTCGACGATCCGCCGGCAGACGACGTCGAGGTCGTCGACCAGCAGGGCCGGGTGCGCCCGGGTGGCGGGCCGGAACGCCGGTTCGACACCGAGGTGGACCTGCACCTGGTGGCCGGCGAACCAGCACCCCTCCGGCGCCGTCCCGGGGGGCTTCGGGACGCGACGGAGGCCGAGCACCCCCGCGTAGAAGCGCTCGGCCTCGGCCACGGCGTCCTCGCCCGGCGGCATCGCCAGCTGCACGTGGTCGATGCCGAGGACGCGGACGCCCGGCGGGTCGTCGGTCAGCTCGCCTGCCTGCGGCGGATGATGTTCAGGGCGCTGCCGGCCTTGAACCACTCGATCTGCTCGTCGCTCATGGTGTGCGTCGCCTCGAACTCGACCCGCACGCCACCGGGTTTGTGGAGCACACACCGTACAGGCCGGTCGGGGGCGAGGTCGGCCAGACCGAGCACGCTGATGCGGTCGTCCTCCTCGACGGCGTCGTAGGTGGCCGGGTCGGCGAAGGTCAGCGGCAGGATGCCCTGCTTCTTCAGGTTCGTCTCGTGGATGCGAGCGAAGCTGCGGGCGAAGATCACCCGGGCCCCCCGGTAGCGGGGCTCCATGGCCGCGTGCTCGCGCGAGCTGCCCTCGCCGTAGTTCTCGTCGCCGATCGCGCACCACGGGATGCCCTTGGCGTGGAGGCGTCGGGCGATCTCGGGGAAGGGCCGGATCTCGCCGTCGAGCGGGTCCTTCCCGTGGCCGGTCTCGACGTCGTCCCGGAAGGCGTTGACCGCGCCGAGGAACAGGTTGCCCGAGATGTTCTCGAGGTGGCCCCGGTAGCGCAGCCACGGCCCGGCCGCCGAGATGTGGTCGGTCGTGCACTTGCCCTTGGCCTTGAGCAGGATCGGCAGCTCGACGAGGTCCTCGCCGTCCCAGGGCTCGAAGGGGGTGAGCAGCTGCAGCCGCTCGCTGTCGGGCGCCACCTCGACGGTGACGGCCGCCCGCTCGGCGGGGTCCTCCGGCGGGGCGACGAACCCCGACTCGCCGGGGTCGAAGCCCCGGGCCGGCAGCTGATCGCCGACCGGTGGCTCGAGGCGCACCTCCTCGCCGTCGGCGCCGGTCAGCGTGTCGGTGCGGGGGTCGAAGTCGAGGGTGCCGGCCAGCGCCAGCGCGACCACGACGTCGGGGCTGGTCACGAACGCCAGCGTGTTGGGGCTGCCGTCGTTGCGCTTCGGGAAGTTGCGGTTGTAGCTGGTGACGATGGTGTTGGGCCGGTCGGTGGCCGCCGCCGGGCGACTCCACTGCCCGATGCAGGGCCCGCAGGCGTTGGCCAGCACCGTGGCGCCGATGGCCTCGAGGTCCGCCAGCAGGCCGTCGCGCTCGATGGTGGCCCGGACCTGCTCGGACCCGGGCGTGACGAGCAGTTCGGTCTTGGCCGTGATGCCGTGGGCCGCGGCGACCCGCGCGATCGAGGCGGCCCGCGTGATGTCCTCGTAGGACGAGTTGGTGCACGACCCGACGAGCGCGGCGGAGATCTCCGTCGGCCACCCCTCGGCCCGGGCCCGCTCGCCGACCGCGCTGACCTTGTGGGCCCGGTCGGGGGAGTGGGGCCCGTTGATCATCGGCTCGAGCTCGCTCAGGTCGATCTCGATGACCTGGTCGAAGAAGCGGCCCGGGTCGGTGACGACCTCCGGGTCGGGCCGCAGGTCGGCCATGACGGCCGCCGCGGCGTCGGCGATCGCCTCGCGGCCGGTCGCCTTCAGGTAGGCGAGGCCGGCCTCGTCGAAGCTGAAGAGCGAGGTGGTCGCGCCGATCTCGGCGCCCATGTTGCAGATCGTCGCCTTGCCGGTGGTGGACAGCGCGTCCGCGCCGGGACCGAAGTACTCGACGATGGCGCCGGTGCCGCCCTTCACGGTGAGGAGCTCGGCGACCTTGAGGATGACGTCCTTCGGGGCCGACCAGCCCGACAGCTCGCCGGTGAGGTGGACGCCGATCAGCTTGGGCCACCGCACGTTGAACGGGAACCCGGTCATGACGTCGACGGCGTCGGCGCCGCCCACGCCGATGGCGATCATGCCGAGGCCGCCGGCGTTGGGCGTGTGGCTGTCGGTGCCGATCATCATGCCGCCGGGGAAGGCGTAGTTCTCCAGGACGACCTGGTGGATGATCCCCGAGCCGGGCTTCCAGAAGCCGATGCCGTAGCGGGCCGACACCGACCGCAGGAACTCGTAGACCTCGTGGTTGACGTCCACCGCCAGCCGCAGGTCGATGTCCGCGCCCACCTTGGCCTGGATGAGGTGGTCGCAGTGGACGGTGGTGGGCACGGCGGTCTCGTCGAGCCCGGCGGTCATGAACTGCAGCAGCGCCATCTGGGCGGTGGCGTCCTGCATCGCCACCCGGTCGGGGTGGAAGTCGGCGTAGCTGCGGCCGCGCTCGAGCGCCTGGCCCTCGGGGTCGCGCAGGTGGTTGATCAGGATCTTCTCGGCCAGCGTGAGGGGGCGGCCGAGCCGCTCGCGCCCGAGCGCGACGCGCTCGGGCAGGCGGGCGTACACCTCGGCGACCTGTTCGACGGGGGTGGTGGCGGAGATGGCCATGGACTGCGGAACCCCTTGCCTCGACGGACGGAGGTAGACAAGTATATGACAAGTGGCGACCGAGCCGACAAGCCGTCCCCGCCGCACCCGAGCCGCCCGAGGGCCCCGGGGAGCCGGCACCGCGCGTGAGGTCCGCTACCGCGCCATCGCGGACGAGCTGCGGCGCCGCATCGACCGCGGCGAGATCGCCGCGGGCGCGCTCCTGCCCAGCGAGAGCGAGCTGTCGGCAGCCTACGGCGTCAGCCGCGTCACGGTCCGCAAGGCGCTCGAGCTGCTGCGGGACGAGGGCCTCATCGACGCCCGCCAGGGGTTCGGCTGGTTCGTCGCCACCGACCCGCTGCGCCAGACGCTCGGCCGGCTGGGCACCATCGAGGCGCAGCTGCGGGACCTCGGCGTCGAGTCCGAGCGGCGGATCGTCGGCTTCCGCTTCGTCGCCGCCCCGCCGCGGGTCCGCCAGGTGCTCGGCGTCGACACGGTGCTCGAGGTCCGGCGGGTCAACCTCGCCGACGGCCAGCCCTTCGCTCGGGTCACCGTCTGGTGCCGGGAGGACGTCGGCGCCCGGCTCTCACGGGCCGACGTGGAGGGCTCGCCGTTCTACGAGCTGGTCGACGTGCCCATCGGCGGGGCCACGCAGACCATCGGCGCGGCCGCGGCCGACCCCGCCGACGCGGCGCTGCTGGCCGTGCCGGTCGGGTCACCGGTGCTGCGGTGCGAGCGCATCACCTGCGACCTCGAGGGGCGGCCGCTGCTCGTCTCCGAGCACGTCTTCCCCGGCCACCGCACGGAGTTCGTCGTCGAGCTGCCCCACGTCGAGCCCTCGATCAGCCCGTCCGGCCTGCGGCTGGTGGAGCAGGACGACGCCGCGGGCGACTGAGGTCCCGGTCAGGAGGTCCGGACGGCCTCGGGGTCGACCCCCGGCGGGCACACCGGGTCGGAGGGTGGCCCGACCCCGCCGTCGGCGTCGGCGGCGGCCACCGTGAAGCAGCGGGCGCCGTCGCCGAGCTCGACGTTGCCGACCAGCACGGAGGTGCCCTCGGTCCGGGGCAGGGACTTGGGCGGCTGGTCGGGCGACAGCACGGTGACGACGTACGCGGCCCGCTCGTCTCCGGTCCAGCTGACCTGCATGCCCTCGGGCGTCCTCGTCAGCGCGATGCCGGTGGGCGCCGCCGGGCCGTCGTCCGCGCCCCGGGTCTCACCGCTCGCCTCGCCGCCGCCGTCATCCGAGGCGGGCGGCTCGTCGGCGCCGGTGACGACCAGCCAGATCGCAGCGATCAGCAGCACGACGACGACGCCGATGAGCACGACCAGCGGCAGGGCCGGCGGACCAGCGGACCGGCGGGCGGTGCCGCCGGTGCTCGACGACGTGCGGGTGCGGTCGCGCTCGACCCGGACGGCCCGGATCTCGCCCCGCGGCCGGGACGACCGGGCGTCGCCCGAGCCGCCGTCGGCCGGCGCCTCGCCCGCCCGGGGGAGGCGCGGGGTCGCCGGCCTCCGGGTCGCACCGCCGTCGTCGACCTCGTGGCGGCGCGGTAGGCGCGCCGGCGCCTCGGCGGTGGCCTCGGGATCGGCCCGCCGCGGGAGCGGCGGGGGCGGTCCCAGCGGTGCCTCGAGGCGACGCATGTCGATCGGCGGGCGGGGCTCCGGCGGCCCGAGCGGGTCGACGTCGCCATCCAGCGGCGACGTCCGCCCCGGGGGCGCGGCCGGGCGGGGCTCGCCCGCCTCGCCGGCCACGGCGCCGAACAGCGAGCGCAGCTCGTCACCGGCCCCGGGCAGCCGGCCCCCGTCGGCGGGCGCTTCCGGCACCGCGCGGCCCGCGCCGGCGCTCGGCGTGCTGCCCTCGTCGCCCCAGCTCGGCACGCTCCGGGCCGCCCCGGGGTCGTGCCCGTTGGGCCCGCCGGCGCCGGGTGCGAGCGGGTCGACCGGCGCGGTGCCGCCGCGGTCGGTGGCGGCCCGCCGGGGCAGCGGGTCGAGCGGGTCGGTGGCGGGGCGCCCGGCGTCGACGGGCCGGGCGAACGGGTCCAGCGGATCGGGCGGGGACACGCCCCCGCCCGGGCGGGCGAGCGGGTCGGTGCCGCCGGGCCGGGCGCCGTCGGTGGCGGCGCGCGCGAACGGGTCCAGCGGGTCCGCACCCGCGGGGTGGCCGTCGTCGGCCGGCCGGTCGGCCCCGGTGGAGGCGTCCCAGGCGGTGGTCGCTGCGCCCCCCCCGCCGTGGCCGTTGGGCCCGGGCACACCGCTGCCGTCCCCGCCACCGGGGTTGGGCAGGGGCGCGGTGTACCAGGCCGGCAGCTCCAGCAGCTCGGGCGGGAGCGACGGCGACCCGCCGTCGTCCCTGGGGGCCGCCGTGGTCGCGTCGCCCCCGGCCCCGGCCCGAGGCTCGTCCGGGAGGCCGCCCGGCCCGGCGCCGTCGACGACGTCGGCCGGGGGTCGGGATGCCGCCCAGGGCGGCGGCGAGTCGTCGGCCGGCGTCGTCGGCCACGACGAGGGCCAGAGGGTCCCGGCCCCGTCCGCGCCGGCGTCGGGGGCCCACGGCGACGCGCCGGGACCGGCGTCGGACGCCGCGCCGGTGGCCGCGGCCGCCTCCGCCCCGCCCGGCTCGTCGTCCTCGTCGAGGCCCTCCCGGAACGGGAAGATCGTCGGCGGCGGCAGCTGGGACTCGTCGAAGGGATCGGCGACCTCCGGCGTGCCCGCCGCGCGGGCCTCGTCCCGCCCCGCCGTCCGATCGCCGGCCGCGGCGCCCCCGGCCGCGCCGGCAGCCGTGGCCGCCGCCCAGGGCGTCATCGAACGAAGGGGATCGGGCGACGGGCGCTCGGGAGCCGGCGGCCGGTCGCGGTCGCGGGGCGGCGCGGCCGGCGCCGGGGCCGCGCCCGCGCGTGCAGCGGTGTCGCCGTCGTGCTCGGCGCCCTCGCCCGTGGTCGGGCGCGCCCCCACCTCGACCGGCTGGCGGGCGCCGTCGCCCCCCGCCAGGTCGAGCACGACCGGCTCGGTGACCGCCATCCCCGCGCGGCGCTGCACGTCCTGGAGCGCCCAGGCCAGCTCGATCGCGCGCTGGGGCCGCATCTCCGGCTCCGGCGCCAGCGCCGCCCGCAGCGCGTCCTCGAAGCCCGGGGGCAGGTCCGGTCGCTCGATGCGCGGCACCGGCATCTGCAGGATGCGGAGCAGGAGGGAGGCGTTGCTGTCGGTGACCTCGGCCGGCTTCTGGTGCGGCGCCCGGCCGGCCACCAGGGCGTAGACGGTGGTGGCCAGCGAGTAGACGTCGGTGGCCGGGCCGATGCCGGTGCGCTCCAGCACCTCGGGGGGCGCGTGGTAGCGCACCGGGTTGTTGAGCGCGCCCAGACCGGGGAACACCGCGTAGTCGGCCAGGCCCGTCTCGGCGAGCAGCGGCTCGCCGTTCTGCCCGAAGACGAGCCGGGCGGGGGACAGGTCGCCGTGGACGATGCCGGCCCGGTGCGCCGTCTCCAGCGCACCGGCCAGCAGGATGCCCACCTGCATCGCCCGCTCGACCGGGAGCGGTCCGTCGAGCGTCAGCAGCATGTCGACCGACTCGGCCGGCTGCGGATCGGTCACCACCCACGGCCGCCCCTCGGGGTCGATGCCCCAGTCGTGGACCGTGAGCACGCTCGGGTGGGCACCCAGCCGCTGGGCGGTCGCCGCCGCCTGCTCGAACCCCGCAGCGGTCCGGCCCCCGCTGAGCGGCGGGTAGACGGTGACCGAGACCGGTCGGCCGAGGGCGTCGCTGTACGCGCTGAAGATGCTGCGGGCGACGCGCTCGCCGATCAGCGCGAGGTCGCGGCAGCCCGGTACCTGTGGCGGGGTCCCAGCCATGACGACCGGCGAATCTACAGCCAATCCGCGGGGGCGTTCGCCCCCGCGGCGGCTCATGCGTTGGCGACCCGGCCGGCCTGGCGCTCCGCGTACCGGCGGGCCTGGCCCTTCGGCACGATGTGCCAGACGGTCGCCGCGGCCTCCTCCCAGGCGTCGAGCAGCGCCCGTGCCCGGGGCGAACCGGTGAGCTCGGCGTGCTGCTCGACCAGCCAGCGCACCTCCTCCAGCGCGGAGGGATCGGGGCGGACGGCGTCGACCAGGTCGGGGTTGAGGCGGGCGAAGAGGTGCTCGTGGTCGTCGTCGAACACGAACGCCTGGCCGCCGGTCATCCCGGCGCCGAGGTTCCACCCCACCCCGCCGAGCACGACGACCGTGCCGCCGGTCATGTACTCGCAGCAGTGGTCGCCCGCGCTCTCGACGACCGCGACCGCGCCGGAGTTGCGCACCGCGAACCGCTCGCCGACGGCACCGGCGACGAAGAGCCGGCCACCCGTCGCCCCGTACAGGCAGGTGTTGCCGGCGAGCACCGGCACGTCGGACGCGTCGTCCTCCGGGGGCCGGATGGCGACGAGCCCGCCGCCCATGCCCTTGCCGACGTAGTCGTTCGCCTCGCCGGTGAGGTGCAGCTCGACGCCGTCGGCGAGGAACGCGCCGAAGCTCTGGCCGGCCGTACCGGTGAGGCGGACGCGGGCGGTGCCCCGGGGCGGCAGCTGGCCGAACTCGAGGGCGATGGCGCCCGACAGCGAGGCGCCGATGGCCCGGTCGGCGTTGCGGATCTCGTAGGACAGCTCGACGTCGTCGCCGTCCCACACCGACCGGAACGCGTCGGCCAGCAGCTGGTCGCCGAGCTCCGAGCGGGGATCCTGCAGCGGCACCCGCTCGACGAACCGGCGGGGCCCGTCACCCTCGGGCTCGGCGAGCAGCGGGGAGAGGTCCATGGCGTCGGCCCGCGGGTTGCCCGTCTCCCGCTGTCGCAACAGGTCGACGCGCCCCACCGCCTCGTCGAGCGACCGGAGGCCCAGCTGGGCCAGGTAGCCCCGCACCTCCTCGGCGACGAAGAGGAAGTAGGCGGCCACCCCCTCGGGCGTACCGGTGAAGTTGGCCCGCAGGTGCGGGCGCTGGGTCGCCACCCCCGGCTTGCACGTGTCGCGGTGGCAGGCCCGCAGCATGATGCAGCCCTCGGCAATCATCGCCGCGGTGCCGAAGCTGAACTCGTCGGCGCCGAGGAGGGCGGCGACGATGACCTGCCGGCCGGTGAGGAAGCCGCCGTCGACCCGCAGCCGCACCCGGCTGCGCAGGCCGTTGTCGACCAGTGCCCGCTGGGCGTCGGCCAGGCCGAGCTCCCACGGCAGCCCCGCGTGCTTGATCGACGACAGCGGGCTGGCGCCGGTCCCGCCGTTCTGCCCGCTGATGTGGACGACGTCGGCCAGCGCCTTGACGCAGCCGGCCGCGATCGTGCCCACGCCCTCCTCGGCGACCAGCTTCACCGACACCTGGGCGGCGTTGACCTGCTTGAGGTCGTAGATGAGCTGGGCCAGGTCCTCGATCGAGTAGATGTCGTGGTGGGGCGGCGGCGAGATCAGGCCCACGCCGGGTTGCGTGTGGCGGAGGCGGGCGATCTCCGGCGTGACCTTGTGGCCCGGCAGCTGGCCACCCTCCCCGGGCTTGGAGCCCTGGGCCATCTTGATCTGCAGCTCGTCGGCGTGGGCCAGGTACTCGGGCGTCACACCGAAGCGGCCCGAGGCCACCTGCTTGATCTTCGAGTTCTTGTCGTCGCGCCCCTGGCCGCGCGTGCGGTACCGGGCCGGGTCCTCGCCGCCCTCGCCGCAGTTCGACATCGCGCCGATGAGGTTCATCGCCTGGGCCAGCGTCTCGTGCGCCTCCTTCGAGAGCGCGCCGTGGGACATGGCCCCGGTGGAGAACCGGCGGACGATCTCGGTCGCCGGCTCGACCTCGTCGATGCTGATCGGCTCGCGCGCCGGCACCAGCTCGAGCAGGTCGTGCAGCTCGATGAGGGGCCGGTCGTTGGCCAGCTTGGCGAAGGCGTCGTAGCGCTCGGACGACTCGCCCCGGATCGCGGCCTGCAGCAGGTGGGCGACCAGCATGGCGCGGTCCTGCTCGGTGTCGGCCGCTTCCTGCACCAGGGTGAGGTCGTTGAGGGCCTGCGTCGTCTCCTTGTCCTTGGCGTGCGGCTCGCCGCCCTTGCGGACCCGGTAGAAGCCGGGTGACGCGAGCTGCGGCCGCTCGCCCCAGGCGGCCGTGTGCCGGGCGAGGACGTCCTCGCCGAGGGCGTCCCAGCCGATGCCCCCGACGACGTTGGGCGAGCCGGTGAAGCAGACCTCGACGACCTCCGGCGCGAGGCCGACGACCTCGAAGATCTGGGCGCCCCGGTAGGAGTCGATCGTGCAGATGCCCATCTTCGACAGGATCTTCAGCACGCCTGCCTCGACCGCCGCCTGGTAGCGACCCTGGGCCTCGGGGCTGGTCAGGTCGCCGTCGTCGGCCTGGTCGGCCTCGTCCGCCACGGTGGCGAGCGCGAGGGACGGGCAGACGGCGTCGGCGCCGTAGCCCAGCAGCGCGGCGAAGGTGTGCACGTCGAAGGCGTCGTCGGCGACGACGACCAGCGACGTCCTCGACCGCAGCCGGCGGTCGGTGAGGGCCTGGTGCACCGCGCCGGTGGCGAGCAGCGAGGGCACCGGCGCGCGGTCGGGCCCGGCGTCGCCGCTCTCCACGACCAGGATCCCGGCACCGCCCTCGACGGCGGCGACCGCCTCGTCGACCAGCCGGTCGACCGCGGCCCGCAGCCCGCCGGGGCCGTCGGCCACGGGGAAGGTGGCGTCGAGGGGGATGACCGGCCACGGCGCGGTGTCGGTGAGCAGCAGCTCGTCGACGCCGGACGGGTAGAGGAGGAACGACGGCAGCGTCAGCAGCTCGAGCGCGTCACCCGGCTCGCCCAGCAGCTCCGGGCGGGGGCCGAGCAGCGTGCGCAGGCTCATCACCAGCCGCTCGCGCAGGGGGTCGATCGGCGGGTTGGTGACCTGGGCGAAGCGCTGCCGCAGGTAGTGGCTGACCGGGCGGGGCCGGGGCGCGAGGTTCGGCAGCGGTGAGTCGTCGCCCATGGAGAACGTCGGCTCGTGGGCCTCGTTGGCCATGGGCTTGACGACCATGGCCAGGTCCTCCTTGGTGAGCCCGTGCATGACCTGGCGGGGCAGGAGGTCGTCGGGCACCTCGAGCGTCGGCTCGCCCGGGTGCAGCTCGTAGAAGCCGTCGGCCGCCCACCGGGCGTAGGGGGCCGCCGCGGCGAGGCGCTGCTTGCAGTCGTCGTCGTCGAGGACGCCCCGGGTCGGGTCGACGAACATCATCTGCCCCGGGCCCAGGCGGCCGCGGCGGACCCGGCCGTGACCGGAGACGTCGACGGCGCCGACCTCGGAGCAGACCGCGACGAAGCCGTCCTCGCAGACCTGGTAGCGCAGCGGGCGCAGGCCGTTGCGGTCGAGGCGGGCGCCGACCCCGACGCCGTCGGTGAAGATGACGCCGGCCGGCCCGTCCCAGGGCTCCATGAGCGCCGAGTGGTAGCGGTAGAAGCCGCGCACCTCGGGGTCGAGGTCCCGGACGTTCTCCCACGCCTCGGGCATGACCATCGCCATGACGTGGCGGGGGTCGCGCCCGGCCCGCATGAGCAGCTCGACGGTGGCGTCGAGCTTGCCCGAGTCGGAGTCGTCGGGGTCGACGACCGGGCGGAACAGCTCCTCGGGACCGAGGCCGACGGCCTCGGTGCCGAGCTCGGCCCGGCCCCGCATGCGCCGCTCGTTGCCCCACAGGGCGTTGATCTCGCCGTTGTGGCAGAGGGTGCGGAACGGCTGGGCGCGCTCCCAGGTGGAGAGCGTGTTGGTCGAGAACCGCTGGTGGAAGATGGCGAAGTGGCCGGCGAAGCGCTCGTCGGCCAGGTCGAGGTAGAAGTCGGCGAGGGCGTCGGCCGGGGCCAGGCCCTTGTAGACGATCGTGCGGAAGGAGCACGACGCGACGTAGGTGCCGGTGGTCGACGCGGCGATGCGGCGGCGCAGGCGCAGCGCGGCGCGCTCGGCCTCCGAGCCGGCCGGGTCCAGGTCGGGCGGGCCGGCGAAGACGGCCTGGACGATGCGGGGGGCGGTGGCGCGGGCCAGCTCGCCGAGCGCGCTCGGGTCGAGCGGCGGCTCGCGCCAGTCGACCACCTGCAGGCCCTCGGCGGCGGCGGCCGCCTCGACCGCGGGCCGGGGGTCCTCACCCCGGACGAACAGCACCGCCACGCCGTGGCCCTCGCCGAAGATGGCGGGCGGGACGGGGGCGAGCAGCCCGGAGCCGTCGGCGGTGCGGCTGTCGGCGGCGACGGCGCCGCGGTGCTTCACGCCGGCGAGCCCGCGCAGCGCGGCCTCGACGATGGCACGTGACGACCGGCCGTGGGCGTCGGCGACGAAACCGATGCCGCAGGCGTCGATCTCTGGGGTCGATCGGGGCAGCAACGGGCGGTCCTCCTCGGAGGCGGCCGGCGCACGCCGGCTCAGCGGGAGCGGGCCACGGTCGACGGTGGTCGCCGAGGCGGTCCCGCGACGGGCAGGGCGGTGGGGGCGTCATCCGCGTCGTCGTTGAGCGAGGCGGGCACCGTTGCCCGAGGCCCCCGTCGAGGGTCGGGCCAGGTTAGCGGACGCGGGCGGGTCGACCGGGAACTTTCAGCCGATCGTCACCGGCGAGGCGAAGACCGCGGCCGGCTGGCCGATGTCGTTGATCTGCTTGATCGCCCCCCGGGCGTCCTCGGGCACCCGGTCGTCGAAGTAGAGCTGGAAGGGCGCGGTGTCGACCGCCTCGACCAGCTCGTCCCGGCCCGCCCGCCGCAGCGCCTCCACGGCCTCGCTGCGGGCCCGCTCGTACGCGGCGAGGTCCTCCTCGGTGCGCTGGTCGACGTAGACGATCTGCTCGGCCTCCGGCTTCGCCTGCCACCGCTCGATGTCGGGACCGAAGGAGATGTGGATCTCCGCGGTCGCCTCGTCGGGGTCCATCACCCGGTGGGGGCGGGCGCCCGGGCCGTGCGCGGAGATGACGCCGACGTCGTAGCCCCGGCGCTCGAGCTCGGACAGCAGGCCGAACCCGGTCGAGCCGAGGTTCACGCCGTCGGTCCAGGTGATGAGGTAGCGGCCGTCCGGGCCGCCGCCGGGGACCCGCGCCGTGTCGATGGCGTCGGTCACGGCGTCGGTGAACTCGGCCAGCATGGCCGAGTAGTTGGCCTGCGTCGGCTCGGCGTCCACCGCGTCGAGCGCGGTCATCCCCGTCCACACCAGCAGCACGGTGGCCAGGGCCCCGGTACCGGCGAGCACCGCCCGGCGGTCGGGGCGGGGCCGGCGCGCTCGCAGGAGGAGGGCGGCGGTCCACGCGAGGGACACGAGCATCAGCACGTTGATGCCCCAGGCCCACAGCGTGAGGTAGTGCCAGACGAACCCGAGGATGCGGGTGGCCGAGATCGTGCCCAGCACCAGCGCCACACCGAGCACCACGTGCAGGCGCAGCAGCGGCCGGCGGTACCGGGCGTCGTCCCCGGCCTCGACGCGCAGCCGCCAGGTGGCGACCGCGGCCGCCAGCCACGCCGTCACCAGCAGCGCGGCCGGCACCACCGAGCCGGAGGTCGCCTGCTGGCCGCTGAGCAGCCGCCACGGGTTGAGGTGGACGGCGAGCAGCTCGATGCCGCGGGCCGCGCCGATCGGCTCCTCGTCGGGCTCCCGGAAGTGCTCGACGACGACCGACACGTTGCCCGGGTCACCGGTCACCTGGTCGACGATCGTCGGGGTCCACAGCAGCAGGCCCAGCGCCAGCGAGGCGCCCGCCCAGCCCAGCAGGCGGCGCAGCGCCGGCCGGTCGCCGCGCAGCCGGTGGGCGCGCACGGCGATCGCCACCAGGGTCAGCGCCGCGAACCCGCCGACCAGCCCGACGTAGGAGATGTGGGTCTGGCTGGCGAAGGACGCGGCGAAGACCGCGACCGGCAGCATGGCGAGGTCGTCGCACAGCGCCGCCCACAGGGCCACGAGCGTGAGCGTCCACCACATGACGGGCATGTAGGGGTTCCACGGCTCGGTGAGCACCTGGGTGCCGTAGACGTGGACGAGCACGGCGAGCGCGGCGGCGAACCCGAGGGCCAGCCGGGCGCCGCCCCGGCGGGCCGCGATCCAGATGGTGGTGGCGACGGCCGCCGTGTTCAGCAGGGCGACGCCGAGGAGCAGGCTCCACGCCGACCCGCCGAGGAGCCGGTAGACCGGCGCGAGGGCGTAGAAGCTGATCGGCCCGAGGTGGCTTCCCTGGTTGCCGTTGGACGACAGCCGCCCGACGAGGCCGACGAGCGGGGTGTGGCGGGTGCCGACGTCGCGCACCCGGAGCTCGGTCATGGCCAGGTCGAGGAGCGGGTACCACCGTGGCGTGCGCAGGGCGACCACCGCGATGGCGAGCGGCAGCGCCACCACCGCGGTGAGACCGGCCACCAGCAGCCGGCGCCGGCGCCGGTCGAGCGCACCGCCGGGCTCGCGGGGCTCGTCCCCGCGCCGGGACCCCGGCTCGGCGGCGGTGCCGGGTGCGACCGCGCCGTCGGCGCCCGTGTGGCCGGCCGCGGGGTCGGTGCGGCCCACGGGCCCGGTGGTGCCCACCTCGTCCACCTCGCTCACGACGGTGCCTCCCAGGCGAACACGGCGACGGGTTGGGGCATGTTGCCCATGATGTAGAGGGGCCGGCGCACCTCGGCGGGCAGCCGCTCGTGCGCGGCCAGCCCGACCACGTTGGTGTCGACCCACGGGACCAGGTCGTCCTCGCCGGCGGCCACGAGCCCGTCGACGACCTCGCGGCGCAGGCGCTCGTAGGTGGCGCGCTCCTCGTCCGAGCGGGGGTCGTGGCGGGCGACCTCGACCGCTCCCTCGACGGCCTCGGCCTCGGCCACCGCGCCGACGCCGGTGGCGACGTGCAGCACCGCGTCGGCCTCGGCCGGCTCGATCGTGCGGTGCTCGCGGACGCTGAGCTCGAAGCGGTCGTCGGTGCGGGCGTCGTAGCCCCGGCGCTCCAGCTCGAGCAGCAGGCCCAGGCCCTGTCCGCCCAGGTAGAAGGGATCGGTCCAGGTGACGAGGAACGTCCCGTCGGGGCCAGCGGGCAGCTCGCCGTCCTCGATCGCCGCGACCGTCGGGCCCACCAGCTCGCCCAGCTGGGCCGACTGGGCGGCGTCGCTGTCCTCGGTGTCGGGCGCCTCCCAGCTCAGCGCCAGCGTCGGCGCGCCGATGGCCACCGCGGCGACGGCCACCGGCCCCCACCGGCGGGCGGCGGCGGGGAGGCCGGCCGACCTCGGGCGCAGCGCGGCGAGCACGGTGGCGGCGATCGCCGCCAGGGCGAGGACCGCGGTGCCGCTCGCCCACAGCGAGAGGTACGGCCACGGCGTGCCGAGGATCCGGCTCGCCGAGACCACCCCGAGCACGAGTGCCACGCCGACGACCAGGTGCAGGCGCCGGAGGGTGCCGTCGCCGGCGCGCCATGCGGCCACGGCGGCCGCCAGCCAGGCGAGTACGTGCAGGAGCCCGAGCACGCCCGACCCCGTGTCGCCCCCGGTGACCAGCCGCACCGGGTCGAGGCGCTCGGCCACCACGTCCCAGCCGGCCCGGAGCCCGATGGCCGGGTCGACCGGGTCGCGGAAGCTGTCGACGATGATCGACAGGTTCCCCGGGTCGCCGGTGACCTCGTCGACCGCCACCGGAAGCCACAGCAGCGCGGCGAGCGCGACGGACGCCCCGGCCCAGCCGAGGACCCGCCGCCGACCCGCGGGGTCGGTGGCCGCGCGGGCCTGGCGCACCAGCGCCGCGACCACGACGAGGCCCAGGCCGCCGACCAGCCCCACGTAGGGGATGTGGGTCTGGGCGCAGAGCGTGCCGGCGACGACGGCGATCGGCAGCAGCGCCAGGTCGCCGCAGACGACGCCCCAGGCGCAGACGAGGAACAGCGCCCAGAACAGCACGGGCATGTACGGGTTCCACGGGTAGAGGAGCACCACCGTGCCGTAGGCGTGCATGAGCACCGCCAGGCCGGCGGCGGCGACGACGGCCCCGGCCGTCCCCCGGCGCCGCTGCGCCGCCCAGACGGTCAGCGCGACCACCGCGACGTTGAGCACGACCAGCGACGCCTGCAGGGCCCAGGAGCTGCTGCCGAGCAGCCGGTACACCGGGGCGAGCAGGTAGAAGCCGAGCGGCCCCGGGTGGCTGCCCTGGGTGTCGAGGCCGAAGATGCGCCCGCCCAGCCCGACGAGCGGCGGGTGGGCCGTGCCCACGTCGCGCACCCGCATCTCGATCTGGGACAGGTCGACGAGCGGGTACCAGCGGGGCGTCCGCACGGCGACCAGCGCGATGGCCAGCGGGAGCGAGACGGCCGCCGTCAGCCCGGCGACGACCAGCCGGCGGCGGGCCGGCGCGGCGGGCTCGGACCGGTCCGCGGGCGCACGGCCCGTGGGGTCGCCCGCGGCGGCGGGTGCCGGCTCGCCGGGGTCGGCGGACGGCTCGGGCTCGACGGTGGGATCCGGGGCGCCGTGGGGCTCGGCGGTGGCTCGACCGCCTCCGAGGTCGTCGGTGCCCGGCGCGCGGCTCACGGCAGTCGTTTGAGGAGCTTCAGGACCCCGAGCTCGACCGGCGACTGGTGGTGAGAGCGGTGCTCGCCGTCGAGCGAGGACCGGTTGGCCAGGAACCAGTCGTAGGACTCGATGATCGCCGAGGCGTTCGAGTGGGCCGGCGACCACCCCAGCTCGACCTGGGCCCGCGTGGTGTCGAACCACAGCGACTCCGAGTAGAGGAGCCAGTGGTAGGCGGCGAACGGCGCGAGGCCGAGCGCCGAGAGGACCCGCATGCCCAGCTTCGCCGGGCCGACCGGCAGCGACCGCACCCGCGAGCCGGTGCCCGCGTGGTCGACCACCGCCTGCAGCGTCTCGCGCATGGTCCCGAACTCGGTCGCGCCGACGTTGTAGACCGCCGGCTTGTCGCGGTCGGCCGCCCGGAGCACGGCGTCGGCCAGGTCGTTGGCGTGGACGAACTGGTAGCGGTTGTCGCCCCGGCCGAGCACGTAGACCGGCGCCCCCTCGGCGATGAACTCGAACAGGACGGCGATGATGCCGAGCCGCCCGTGCCCGAGGATGGTGCGGGGCCGCACGATCGTCACGTCGAGGCCGCCGGCCACCGCGTCGTGGCAGAGGTGCTCGGCTTCGAGCTTGGCCCGGCCGTAGGCCTCGAGCGGCCGGCCCGGCGTCTCCTCGGTGACCGGGTTCGACGCCGGCACGCCGAAGATGGCGCTCGAGGACGTGTGCACGACCTTGCCGACACCCCGCTCGCGGGCGGCGAGGAGCACGTTGGCGGTGCCGGTCAGGTTGACCGACCAGAACAGGTCGCGGTCGCGGGCCAGGGGCACCTGGGCGACGTTGTTCAGGACGACGTCGACGCCCTCGCACGCGGCCCGCAGCGCGTCGAGGTCGCGGACGTCGCCGGCGACGTAGTCGACGTGCGCCTCGGACCCGGCGGGAGCGAGCGGGCCCCGGGGCCCCGGCGGGTTCAGGTCGAAGATCCGGACCTCGTCACCCCGCGCCAGGGCGAGGTCGGCGAGGATCGAGCCGAAGTAGCCGCTGCCCCCGGTGATCAGGACGGTGCGGGCCATCAGTCGTCGCCTCCGCTCGGCCGGGTGGGGGCGCTCACAGCTGCTCCCCGTGCTCGAGGCACCAGCGGATGCTGGCGCGCATGCCCTCCTCCAGGGACACCGTCGGCCGGTAGCCGAGCTCGTCGCGGGCCCGGCTGACGTCGCAGGCGATCGTGTGGTTGAGCTCGCCGAGGACGTGCAGGGCCTGGACGTAGCGGCCCGTCCGCTGGAGCAGGCGGTCGGCCTGCTCGGCGGCCCGGGCGGCCAGGCGGGGGAGCGGGATCCACTGCGGCCCCGAGGTGGGCAGCCCCTCGGCCTCCAGCGCGCGGCGCACGGTGGCGAGGATCTCGCGCAGCTCGTAGGGCCGCTCGTCCGCGATCCAGTAGGCGTTGCCCGGGGCCTTGTCGGCCACCTCGGCCCGCAGGAGGCCCTGGACGAGGTTGCCGGTGTAGGCCATCGAGCGGCGCTGCGTGCCGTCGCCGACCAGCGGGAACCGCCCCCGGCGGACCGAGCGGAAGAACTGCGACTGCCGGGCGGGCTGGTGGGGGCCGTAGAACCACGGTGCCCGGACGATGACCGTCGGCAGGTCGCCCCGCTCGTGGGCGCTCCGCACGATCAGCTCGGCCTCGTGCTTGGAACGGCCGTAGCCCAGCCACGGGTCGTACGGCGAGTCCTCGGTGAACACGTGGTCGGGCGACGGGTTGACGCCGAAGGGCGAGTTCGACGACACGTGCACCAGCCGCGCGGCCCCGGCCCGCCGGGCCCGGTCGACCACGTGCTGCGTGCCGCCGACGTTGACGTCGAAGAACTCGCGGGTGCCACGCCGCGGGTGGATGACGGCGGCGGCGTGGAACACGGCGGCGCCGGGGCCGACGCCCTCGAACAGCCGGTCGGCGGTGACCGGGTCCCGCACGTCGCCGACGACGACCTCGATCGACGGCGACAGCAGCGCGAGCGGCGCGGCCTGGTCGTCGGTGGGCACCAGGCAGCGGATGCGCTCCCGCTGGCCGACGAGGGCGCGCACGAGGTTCTGCCCGAGCCAGCCCGAGGCCCCCGTCACCACGACGGTGGGCGCGGGCGGCGAGGAGGGCACCGGGTCGGTCGTCGCTGCGGGTTCGTTGTCCGTGGTCACGGGCACCTGTCCGGTCTCGGTCGCAGTGGTCGGGTGGGCGGTGCCGGGCGTCAGCGGCGTGCCCGGCCCGTGTCGGGTCCGCCGGCGTCACGCATCGGCGAGGAAGTGGTCGCAGTTGCGGGTGGCGATGGCCATGATCGCCGCCTGGGGGTTGACGCCGGGGGCGTCGGGCAGGAGCGAGGCGTCGTTGACCCGCAGGTTCCGGAAGCCCCACACCCGCCCGAAGCTGTCGGTGCCGGTGCGCCGGCGGTCCTCGCCCATGCGGAGGCTCGAGGTGAGGTGCACGGTCATGAGGTTGGCGCGGGACCGGGTGACCTGGTCCCACCAGGTGCCCAGCTCGTCGAGCCGCCGCACGACGCGCCCGCCGGTGACCGACGGGTGGAGCTCGATCGCACCGGCCGCGAGCAGCAGTTCGCCCAGGTGGACGAGGCCCCGGGCCAGTCGGCTGAGGTCGGCCTCCGTGAGCGAGTAGGTGACGACCGGTGAGCGCAGGCCGGGCACGGCGACGACCCGGCCGCTGCCCTCGCTGCGGATGGCGGCGTAGTAGGTGGAGATGTTCTCCCAGTCGGCCATGGCCTCGTCGATCGGCTGGCCGGTGTCCGCGAGCGCCATGGCGACCTGCCCCCGACGGCTGGCCGAGCCACCGATGGCGATGAAGGGAGAGAACTCCGTCACCCGGTGCATGGGCACGTCACCGTGGTCGACCGGGTGGGGGAAGCGGGCCGCGACCTTGATCGTCGGGTGCATCTTCAGCCCGTTCCCCACGTTGCGCCGGATGCCGGAGCGCTGGAGCAGCGCCGGCGTGTGCACCGCCCCGCAGCAGACGAAGACGTGGTCGGCGTGGATCGTCAGCCGCTCGACGCCCCCGCCGGGGTGGGTCCGCCGGCACCGGGCCGCCACGACGCGGTCGCCCCGCGTGACCAGGTCGACCACCCGGCAGTCGGGGAGGATCGTCGCCCCGGCGGCGCGGGCCCGGGGCAGCATCGTGCGGGACATCGTCTGCTTGGTGCCGCGCCCGGCCTCGTCGTAGCTGAACACCCGGGCGAACTCGACGTTGCGCCAGCCGAGCTTCGTGGCCCCCCGCTCGAGGACCGCGGACGACGGCGGGGGCGCGCCGGGCAGGCGGGCCACCGACAGCTGGGACTCGACCCGGTCGGCGTAGGCGTCGAGCACCTCGGGGGAGAACTCGTCGATGCCGTAGGTCGTGCGCCACTCCTGCGCCAGGTGCTCCGGCAGCCGGTGGTAGAGGCCGCTGTTGATCTCGGTGCTGCCGCCGACGCAGCGGCCCTCGGCGTAGGCGATCGGCGGGTTCCCGAGCGCGGCGCCCGCGCCCCGGTGCCGGTACTTGGCCACCATCTCGGCCAGCGAGAACGGCTCGTGCTCGTCGGGGTCGACCCAGGGGCCCTCCTCGACGACCGTCACCGTGCGCCCGGCCTCGGCCAGCGCGGCGGCGGTCACCGCCCCGCCGGCGCCGGACCCGATGACCAGGACCTCGGTCGTGAGGTCGCCCATCAGACCGCCCCTTTCGCGAGCATGTCGTGCTCGGCCATGATGACCAGGGACTTCATGGCCCGCACGTACGAGCGCACGGGGCCGATCGGGCTGTGCTCCCACCGGTCGAGCTGCTGCCGCAGGGCGGCCGGGTCGCCGGCGGGCAGCCGGCCGAGCGCGCGGCGCACGGCCGCCCAGGTGCCGAGCAGCACCGACTCGGCGGCGACCCCCAAGCGGAGGTGCTCGGGCCAGTCGCGGAGCGACCCGTCGACGAACGCCTCGACCGACGAGCGGATCGACTGGTCCGTCGTGGTGGTGAGGGCCCCCACGACCTCGCGCTCGAACCAGAGCATGACGAGGGAGCCTATGCGAGCGACGGCGCGGGTGCGATCCGTCCGGGCTCAGCCCGCAGGGGTGTCGGGCGGGGCGGCGCGGTCCGGCGGGCCGGGCTCGTCCGGGACCGAGCGCGGCCACAGCCGCCGCACCGTCGCGCGGGGGGCGCGGCCCCGCCCGACCATGGCCCGCCAGACGCCGCGGTAGCCGGGGAGCAGCCCCGACACCACGACGAGGTGGCCGACCACGAACACCGTCAGGGCCACCGTCGCGCACCGGTGGACCCGAACCATGGTGGCGAAGGTCGGTCCGCCCGACAGGGTCGTCAGGGCGACGCCCGAGCCGATCACCACCGCCAGGCTCACGACGAAGAGCACGTTGGCCACACGCTGGCCCGGGTCGAAGACGCCCCTGTGGGGCGGGAAGCGGCCGGTGACGGCGCCCACGGGCCAGCGCCGGAACCACCGCAGGTCACCGCGGTCGGCCCGCGCCGTCTCGCGCACGAAGGTCACCGCCCCCCGCACGCCCGCGGTCACGGCCAGGCCGGCGAGGACGACCAGCGTCCAGCCGGCGGTGCGGTGGATCTCGACATCGGGCTCGTCGAGCGCGCGGGCCAGCACGCTCGGTCGCCCCTCGTGCCCGCTCCAGATCCACCACCCGGTGCCGAGCAGCACGGCGACGCAGAGCGCCGTCGCGCCGTGCAGCGACCGGGTCGCGAGGTTGTTCCGGACGACCGGGCGCCGGTCCCCGGCCCGCTCAGTAGCCGTCGCCGCCGGGGTCGTCGCCATCGGTGGCGTCCGTGCCCCCGCCGGACCCGCCCGCGCCGATCGTGACGGTGACCTCGTCGCGGGCGTCGGTCAGGCTGTGGTCGGCGTTCGCGATCACCGCCTCGATCGTGTGCTCCCCGGGCTCGAGGTCGCGCTCGACGGTGAAGGTCGGCTCGAAGGCCATGTCGTAGTCGCTGTCGCCGCCGTCGTAGTAGAGGTGCACGTGGTGCAGGCCCGTGTCGGGCTCGCCGATGTCCACGCCGGTGTCCACCTCGACCTCGAACGGCGCCTCGACCGCCTCCCCGTCGGCCGGGCTCGTGATGGTGATGTCGAGGCCGTCGCCGCCGCCACCACCGCTCGCCTCCGTGTCGCCGTCGTCGTCACCGCACGCGCCGGCGAGCAGGGCGAGCGCCGCGACGGCGACGACGGCGCGGCCGCGGGCCTGCCGGGCGGGGGGCGTGCGGGTGCGTCGTGTCGCTGCCATGCCCCCTCTACGTCGGCGGGGGCCGCGCAGATCTCTCGACGGTTGCGCCGCGGCGCCGGCCGCGGTCCGATCGGGGGGTGGGCCGAGATCCGATCGGGCCCCCCGGACGTACCGAGGGCATGTGGGACGTCTCCGACGAGGCGCTCTTCGCCGGCTTCGCGTCCGGCGACCCCGCGGCGGCGGCGGCGTTCGTCCGCCGTCTCGAACGCAAGGTCTACGGCCTGGCGCTCGCCATCGTCGGCGACCCCGGCGACGCCCAGGACGTCGCCCAGGAGGCGTTCGTGCGGGCCTGGCGGTTCGCCGACAGCTTCGACGAGCGGCGGGGATCGGTCGCCGCCTGGCTGCTCGGCATCACCCGCAACAGCGCCCTGGACTGCGTGCGGGGCCGCGGCCGGCGGGCGCTGCCGACCGCGGCGCTGCCCGCCGACGCCGGCGCCGACCCCACCGACCTCGACGAGGTCGTCGGCCGGCACGACGACGCGGCGCGCGTCGTCGCCCTCATGAGGGAGCTGCCGCCGGGCCAGCGGCAGGCCCTGGCTGCGGTGACCCTGCAGGGCCTGACCACCCGGGAGGTCAGCGAGCTGACGGGGCTCCCCCACGGCACGGTGAAGACGAGGGTGCGGCTCGCGCTGCGCCGGCTGCGGGAGGGGCTGGAGGACCGAGTGCCATGACGACCGGACCGACGCTGCCGACCACGTGCGCCGAGGTGCGCGAGCTGGCACCCGACATCGCGCTCGGGCTGCTCACCGGCGAGGAGCGGGCCGCCGCGCTGGCCCACCTCGAACGGTGCGGCGCCTGCCGCGCCGAGGTGGTCGGGCTGGCCGGGGCCGCCGACGAGGTCCTGCTGCTCGCACCCGGGGCGACGCCCCCGCCCGGCTTCGCCGACCGGGTGGTCGCCCGGATCGCCGAGCTGGCGGACGCCCGGGCCGCCGAGCCGGCGGACGCCGAACCGGCGGACGGGGCGCCCGGGTCGGGCGTCGGGCACCGCCTCTCCTTCCCGGCGCTGCGGCGCCGGGCGCGGCCGCTGCTCGCGGCCGCGGCGGTGCTGGTCGTCGTCGCCGGCGTGCTCGGGTTGCTGCTGGCCCGCTCCGGGGACGACGACCCGGCGGGGACGGCGCCGGTGGCGGTGGCCGAGATGCAGACCGGCCGGGGGCGGACGGTCGGCGAGGTGGCCGTGTCGGGTGACGGCCCGGCGACGGTCCAGGTCGAGGTGCCGGAGTGGGCGGCGCTGGTCGAGCGGTGGGGGAGCGGCCCGTCCGCGAGCTACCAGGTCGCCATCGAGCTCCGAGACGGCACGCGGCTGCTGCGCCCGGTCCCCGGCGCCGGGGAGGCCGGCGGTTGGACGTTCAGCGTCGACGCCCCGGCCGAGGACGTCGCGGCGGTGTCGGTGGTCGACACCGCCGGGCGCGTGTGGTGCTCGGGCCGGCTCCCCCCGGTCTGAGCGCCCGCCCCCCGGCTACAGCGGCGGCCAGCGGCGGCGCTCCCGCCGGCGCCGCCGGTCGGGATCGCCGAGCGCCCACGCCCGCCGCCACGCGGGGGCGTCGGGGCCTGCGAGCGGTGGCGTCCGGCCGGCGTGGGCCCGCCGGCGGGCCGACCACCAGTCGGTCGTCGCCTCGTCGGCCAGCTCGGCCACGGCCTGCTCGATCCGGGCGGCGAAGCGCCGGGTGTCGGTGCCCTCCTCGGGTACGAGCGGTGACCCGAACGTCACCCGGGTCGAGGCCGGCCGGGGCACCTTCTGGCCCTTGCCCAGGATGCGACCGGTGCCGTCGAGGTGCACGGGCACGACCGGCACGCCGCAGCGGAGCGCCAGGTAGGCCGCCCCGCCGCGGAAGGGCTGGCCCCAGCCGTCGGGGCTGCGCCCGCCCTCCGGGAAGATCAGCATCGACCAGCCCTCCGCGATCAGCGCCGCGGCCCGGTCGGCGGACCGGCGGGCCACCTTGGTGCGCTCGATGGGGACGGCGCCGAGCGCCAGCGCCGAGAGCGCGCTCGTCGCTCGGGTGCGGAAGAAGTAGTCGGCGGCCGCACCGACGAACAGCCGGTGCCGCCACGGCTCGGGGATGCTGGTGATCAGCAGCGGCGTGTCGAGGTGGCTGTGGTGGTTGGCCGCGAAGATCACCGGCCCGCCCCGGGCCGCGAGCGGGTCGAGCCGGTCGAGCCCCCGGCGGTCGGGCCGGGCGAGGGCGGCCACCGCCGGACGGGCGACGGCCTCGACGATCGCCGCCCGCACGACGCGGGCCAGCGGACGCCGCGCCCAGGCGGTGTCGTAGTCGGCTCCGGACGTGGGGCGGCGCGGGAGGGGCTCGACCCCGCCGGGCGTGGTCGGTGCCGAGTACGGGAACGGCAGCCGGGGCAGCCGCCGCACCAGCCGGTCGGTGGGGAGCGCCATCGGCCTACTTCACGTCCGCCATGACGAGGGGCGGGTTGTGCAGGTGGGTGATGGTGGCGTCACGCCCGACGACGTCCTCGGCCATCTCGAGCGCGTCCTGCAGCGTCGAGGCCGGCGTGAAGCCCAGTCGGCGGACCGCCCGCCGGTCGCCGCCGACGACGATGACCTTGCCGGCGTGCGCCAGGCCGTGGCACCCCCAGTACCACATGTAGAAGGGGTGGACGCCGTGGTAGGCGTAGCTGGTCCGGTACAGGTGCCGGTACCAGTCGTCCTCGGCGAACTGCTTCTCGTAGCGGGCCTCGATCTCGACCGGGTCGCTCGTCTCGGCGAGGACCTGCTCGAAGAAGTCGATGTAGCTCGGGTGGTGCACCGGGTGGAACTCCCAGGTGGTCGGGTGGCTCATGATGACCACGCCGCCCTCGCGCACCAGCGGCCGGCCCCGGTACATGTTGAAGAAGTAGCCCAGACCCAGGCACATCACCAGGATCGGGTTCATGATCGAGTTGACGTTGTAGGGGCAGATGTAGGGCAGGCCCATCGTGAGGATGTCGGTCTGGCCCTCGACCTCGACGAGCTGCTGGCGGTACACGTTCTCGGTCGTGATCTCGTGCACCGCCTCGACCTCGCCGGCCTGCACCGAGGTCAGCCCGTAGGGCGCCTGCCACGACTGGAAGATCCGGCGCCGGGCCGGGAGCGGCAAGCGGTCGAGCCCGGCCTTCATGGCCAGGAACGCCGCCCGGTCCCGGGCGGTCCACTCCCACTCGCGCTTCTGCAGCACCGACAGCGGGCCGCTCGTGCCGAACGTGTCGTTGTTCAGGGTCGTCTCGATCTGGAAGATCCGCACGCCCGCGTCGCGGATGACCTTGCCCATGCGCCAGTTCGAGCTGTGCAGCTCCGAGGCGTGGCGGTCCATGAAGCTCGTCGAGTGCCGCATGGTCCGCACGTTGTGGTGGTGGCGCAGGCTGCGGTAGCTGGCCAGGCCGGTGGCGGTCGACTTGTGGCCGCCGTCCATCGACACGAGGTTGATGTTCACGTAGACGAGCAGGTCGCTCTCCGCGGCCCGCTTGTTG
>DATGPY010000172.1:0-17780 GCA_035304465.1 Acidimicrobiales bacterium
CAACAGCCCGGGCGGGTCGGTGACCGCCGGCATGGCCATCTACGACACCATGCAGTTCATCGAGCCCGACGTGGCCACGGTCTGCATGGGGCTGGGGGCGTCGATGGGGCAGTTCCTGCTGTGCGCCGGGGCCAAGGGCAAGCGCTACGCGCTGCCGCACGCTCGCATCATGATGCACCAGCCCTCCGGCGGCATCCGGGGCCAGGCGGCCGACATCGCCATCCAGGCCGAGCAGCTGCTCTACGTGAAGGAGCTGATGGCCGAGCGGATCGCCTACCACACGGGCCAGAAGGTCGAGCAGGTGCTGGCCGACTCCGAGCGCGACCGGTGGTTCACCGCCGAGCAGGCGAAGGAGTACGGCATCATCGACCACGTCATCGTCAAGCGCGGCGAGATCATCTGACCGGCCGCGGCCGGTCCGGCCCCGGGCCGGCCGTCAGGTGCCGCCGCCGTCGGACCGCGGCTCGTCACCGGTCTCCCCGCCGCCCTTGCCGTCCTGGCCCTTGCCGGCGGCCAGCTTCTCGACGGCCTCGTGGGCCTTGGCCTGGACGGTCTCGATCTTGTCGGCGTACTTGCCCTTGGTCTTCTCGTCGACGAACTTGGCGGCCTTGTCGATGCCGCCCTCGATGGTGTCGGCGTGGTCGCCGACCGCGCCGCGGGCCTTGTCGGTCAGGTCCTTGGCCAGGTCCTTCGCCTTGTCGATGAAGTCGGACATCGCGGGCCTCCTCCTGGTGGTGGGACGGGTCGTCGACGGGGTCAGCCGCCGGCCGGCCGCTGGGCCGCGGTCGCCAGGGCACGCAGCTCGGTGACGGCGTGGTCGAGCCCCAGCGGGTCGCGGTAGAGGGCCGTCCCGGCGACGAGGACGTTGGCCCCGGCCCGGGTCGCCCCCTGCACGGTCGCGGGGCCGATGCCGCCGTCGACCTCGAGGTCGCAGTCGTGGCCGCCCTCGACGATCATGCGGCGGACGCGGGCGATCTTCGGCTCCATCGTCGGGATGTAGTCCTGCCCGCCGAAGCCGGGGTTGACGGTCATGACCAGCACCAGCGAGCACAGGTCGAGGACGTCGGCCACCGCCTCGGCCGGCGTGGCCGGGTTGAGGGCGACGCCGGCCTGCGCGCCCAGCTCGCGGACGCGGCCGAGCGAGCGGTGCAGGTGGCGGGTCGACTCGGCGTGGATGATGAGCAGCGAGCACCCGGCCTCGACGTAGCGGTGGACGAGCTGGTCGGGCTCGTCGACCATGAGGTGGGCCTCGAACGGGACCTCGACGTGCGGCCGGCAGGCGGCGATGACGTCGGGCCCGAAGGTCAGGTTGGGCACGAAGCGCCCGTCCATGACGTCCCACTGGATGCGGTCGACCCCGGCCTTCTCGAGGGCCACGACCTCCTCCCCGAGCCGGGAGAAGTCGGCCGGCAGCACGGACGGCGCGATCTCGATCGGGCGGGGACCGGTCGGGGCGGCGGGGGAGTCCACGGCGTCCATCCTAGGGTGGGCGTCGTGGACGGCCCGGCGATGGAGCTGACGATCACCGGTGTGGCCGTCGGCGGCGACGGTCTGGCGCGGGAGCGGTCGGGACGGGTGGTCTTCGTCGAGGGCGGCCTGCCCGGTGAGCGGGTGGCGGCCGCGCTGGTGGCCGAGCGTCGCGACCACGCGCGGGCGGTGGCCGTCGACGTGCTCGACCCGAGCGCGTCCCGGGTGGTGCCGCCGTGCCCGTTCGTGGCCGCCGGGTGCGGCGGCTGCGGCTGGCAGCACGTCGCGCCGGGCGCGCAGGTGGCGCTCAAGACCGACGTGGTGGTCGACGCGCTCCGCCGGCAGGGCGGCGTGGCCGACCCCGTCGTCGACGCCGGGCCGCCGCTGCCGGCCGCGGGCGCCCGCACGACGCTGCGGGGCGTGGCCGACGGGGAGGGGCGGTTCGCCCTCCGGCGCCGCCGCAGCCACGACCTCGTGGCCGTGCCCGGTTGCCTCGTCGCCCACCCGCTGGTCGCCGAGGTGCTGCGGGAGGGGACCTTCCCGCCCGGTGCCGAGGTGACGGTGCGGGCGGGCGCGGCCACCGGGGAGCGGATGGTCGTCGTCGACGGCCGCGGCGGTGCCCCCGTCGACCCCGACGACGTCGACGTGCCCGCAGGTGTGCGGGTCGTGACCGGGGACGAGCTGGCCACCGGGAGGCGGGCGTGGCTGCACGAGGAGGTGGCCGGGGTGCGCCTGCGCGTGTCGGCCCGGTCGTTCTTCCAGTCGGGCCGGGCGGCGGCCGAGGCCCTGGTCGCCGCGGTGGCGGAGGCGGCCGGGGTGGGCGACGGCGACCGGTTCGCCGACCTCTACGGCGGCGTCGGCCTGTTCGCGGCCACGGTCGGCCGCCGGGCCCGGGTGCAGCTCGTCGAGGCGAGCGCCTCGGCGGCGGCCGATGCCCGGGTCAACCTCCGGGGCCTGGACGCGCGGGTGGTGCGCAGCGACGTCGCCCGCTGGCGACCGCGCCGCACCGACGTGGTCGTCGCCGACCCGCCCCGCGCGGGTCTGGGCCGCGCCGGCGCCCGAGCGGTCGCTGCCACCGGGGCCCGGCGGGTGGTGCTGGTGAGCTGCGACGCCGGGGCGCTCGGGCGCGACGTCCGGCTGCTGGCGGCCGCGGGCTACGCGCCCCTGGGGTCCACCCTGGTGGACGCCTTCCCGCACACGCCGCACGTCGAGGTCGTCACCCGCTTCGACCGGCGTCGCTGACCGGACCGCCGCCCGGGGGTCGGCGCCCCGCGAGGGATCGGCACCCGGCCCGGCGGGTACCCCAGCGCGACGTCGGGCCGGGAGCGAGGAGCTTGCACGGGCCCTCGCTCCCGGTCGGGCGTCCCGCCCCCTGTCCGGGACGCCCGACCGGGGCGACCGCGCCGTCGGCGTGCGGTCAGCCGGCGGTCACCGACTCGACGTGGCCCTGGACCCGGTCGAGGGTGCTGTCCTCGAGGCAGCCGGTCAGGCGCTTGCGGCCGTTGGTTCCGATGGCCGGGCTGATCTCGACCCGGTAGGTGCCGTCGGTCGTGGCGACGGGCCCGGTCGCCGTCCCCGACACCGACGCCGCGCACACCGCCCACAGGGCGGCGGCCGCCTCGTCGTCGGTGCCGTTGTAGCGGCGGGTGCCGACGTCGAACACGACGACCGTGACGCTGCCCTCGACGACGGGGTCGGGGCGGTTCTGCGTCAGGTCGGCGAGCTCGCCGACGCCGAGCACCCCACCGACCGCCACGGCGACGGCGAGGAGGGCCCTCACGTCCGCCTCCCCACCGGGCCCCGCAGGACCTCCAGCGGGCCCGGTGCCGCGGCCACGAAGCCCTCGGGCGGCAGCGCCAGGCCGTCGAGCTGGGCGGCGAGGCCACGCTCGGCGACCGGGGTGACGGTGGACCGGGCGACGCGCTCGACGATCCAGGCGACACCGGAGAGCAGCACGCCGGCGCCCATGAGCACGGGGACGAAGACGTTCATCCTCCCGGGGTCGGCGAGCCAGGCGAAGTTCCGGCGGGGCGGCGGCGCCGACTCGCGGATGCGGGCGAGCCGGACGCCGGGGCCCGACGCGCGTCGGGGGTCGCCGTCCAGCGCGTCGAGCCGGTCGCTGACGTGCTTGAGGCGCTGGGCGAGCAGCCAGCCGACCACCGCCACCTCGGCGGCGACGAAGATCGCGGCCGACATGATCGCCCGGTTCCACTCCCACCGGTACAGGTAGACGAAGGTGTAGGTGCCCGACGCCGCCAGGGTGACGGCGCCGAGCAGGTTGCGCAGGAGGCGCGTCATCGCCGGGCTCCGATCGGGATGACGGTCCCGGCCCGGTCGTCGTCGGCCCGGTCGCCGTCGTCGGTCGCGGGGTCGTCGGGGTCGGCCGGGACGCTCACCACGACCCGGCGGGGCAGCGGCACGACCCGGGCGGGCTGCCGCCCGTGGCCGTCGGTCCCTGCCCCGTCCTCGGCGCGGGCGGGCCGATCGCCGGTCGGCGCGTCCGGCCCCGCCGGCGCCTCGCCCGAGGCGGGCGTCGCCGCCGGGTGCCGGTCGGCGCCGGCGCCCTCCAGGGCGCGGACCGTGCCGGTGGTGCCGTCGACCTCGACCGTCTGACCGGGGGCGTAGCGGGCCGTCGCGCCCTCGTGGCCGACGACGGTCGGCACGCCGTGCTCCCGGGCCAGGATGGCGAGGTGGCTGAGCGGGCTCCCCGTCTCGGCCACCAGGCCGCCCAGCCGGGGTACGACCGTGGCCAGGCGGGGGTCGAGGTGGGCCACGACCAGCACCGCGCCGGCGGGCGGGTCGTCGCCGATGTGGACGGGTCCGGACCCGACGCCGCCGCCGGCGCCCACGCCCGCGGGGTCGGCGGTCGGGGGCGCGACCGCGACCGGCACGCCGGTGGCGGTCAGGCGGAACCGGGCGGGGAGCGGCTTGGGGCGGTCCGTCGCCGGGTCGGTCCGCTCGGCCAGGTCGGCGGGGACGGTGCGGGACCGCACCGCGGCCCGCAGCTCGTCGACGGTCATCCGGCGGACGGTGGCCCGGTCGTCGATCACGCCGGCCCGGACCAGGCGGCGGCCGAGCTCCCAGGCCGCCCGAGCGGTCAGCTCCTGCACCCAGCGGGCCCGGAGGCGCAGGGCCTCCCGGACGACGGCGGCCTCGTCGGTCGGTTCGGCCACCGGGGTGAGGGTGGGGGCGCCGTCACGCAGGTCGATGGTGTCGACCGGTCCGAGCTGGATGGCGACGTCCCCGCCGACGCGGGGCGGCGCCAGCGCCAGCACGACCGGGTCGCGTGCGACCAGCTCGTCGACGCCGATGCCCTCGCCCCGGGCGTCGGCGAGGGCGTCGAGCGCCAGCGCCGCCGCCGTCACCGCCTCGCCGTCGGCCGGCACGAGCATGCCGGCGAGGGCTTCGTAGCCGTGGAGGGCACGCAGCGCGGTGCGCCCGGTGTCGAGCACGGAGAGGAGCTCGCCGTCGGACAGCTCGTGCAGGGCCGGCACGGCGGCGAGGTCGGCGTCGACCTGCTCGATGACGTCCCGGGCCAGCGCGGGCAGCGCCCGGCCGAGGCGGCCGGTGCGCCACGCCGCGCCGACCCGGCGCGCCGGGGGTCGGGGGTCGAGGCGTCGCAGCCAGGGATGGCGCTCCGGGACCACGCCGAGGCGCACGAGGTCGGCGACCGGCCAGCCGTCGACCTCCCGCACGACCGGTGAGCGGCGCAGGGCGCGGGCCGAGGCCGTGCCGGTGAGCAGCAGGGCCTGCTCGAGGCCCTCGCCGAGCGGCCGCAGCCACAGGTCGACCTCGAGCGGGCCGAGCGGCTCGGGGAACGTCTCGGCCAGGGGGCCGGTGCCCAGGACGGGGCCGGTGGCCGTGCCGGTGACGGTGGTGATCGGACGGCTCTGCAGCAGCCACAGGGTGCCGTCGTGGTCGATGGCCCACTCGACGTCCTGGGGTCCGCCGAAGGCGCCGGCGGCACGGGCCGCCAGCCGGGCGAGCGCCCGGAGGTGGTGGCGCGGGAGGGGGGCGCCGCCGCGCCCGCGGGTCTCCAGCACCCGGCCGCGCCGGGACAGGACCGCGGTCCACCCGTCGTCCAGGCCGCTGACCAGGCGGTCGGGGCCGCCCTCGACGGCCGACAGGAGCAGGCGGTCCGCCCGCCCCGACACCGGGTCGGCGCCGAAGACGACGCCGCCCCAGCGGGGGCGGAGCTGGGGCTGCACCAGCACGGCCATGCGGGCGCCGGGCACCGCCGCCCGGCGGCCGGAGTCGAGCACCCGGTCGACCGCCAGGGCGAAGTCGTCCCAGGTCACGACGTCGAGGACGGACTCGAACACGCCGGCCATCGACGACGAGCCGCCGTCCTCGCCGGTGGAGGACGACCGGACGACCACCGGGCGGTGGCCGCCACCGGTCAGCTGCTGCCAGGCGATGCGGGGCGGGCTGAGCTCGTCGCCCCGCGACGGGTGCGACCAGCCACGGCTGTCCCAGGCGGTGGTGAGCACCAGTCCGGGGAGAACGGGCAGGCCGGCCCGCCGGGCACGGGCCAGGTTGGCCGCCTTGGCGCCGACGAGCGACCCGTCGGTCGCGCCGTCGTCGGCGAGGTCGACCAGCACGGGGGAGCGGAGAGCAGGGGGGACCATCTCCATGGCGCCACGTTGACGGCGCCTGCTTGCACGCCGGTTGCGCCCCACTTGCACCGCGGCGCGCGGGCGGCGGCGGGCCCGGCGGCCGTCAGGGGAGCGGTGCTCCGCCGCAGGTCAGGGCGGTGGTCCGGTCGAAGTCGCCGGCCCCGTCGGCCAAGAGGTCCCCGCCGGTGGAGGCGGCGTGCGGCAGCCGGTGCGGGTCGACGAGCGGCTCGCCCGAGGGCAGGTCCGAGCGGTGGACGACCGCCAGGCGGACGTCGCCGGCGACGACGTGGACCTGCTCCACCCAGGGGGCGAGCTGGTTGTGCAGCGCCGCCACCGCGGTGGCCACCTGCCCGGGGGCGGGCAGGCCGCCCACGGCGACGAGGGTCGCGACGTCGGTGGCGCCGATGGGGTTGCCCGCGGTGTAGTCGCTGTCCCAGCGCACGCCCTGGCGGTCGGAGAGGCACCCGCTGGCCGCGTGCAGCTCGGCGGCCACGACGTCGTCGCGGACCCCGTCGGCCTCGTCGCGCAGTCGGGGAGGCAGCCAGCCGAGGCCGTCGTCGCCCGCCAGCCGGCCCGCACCGGCCCGGGGTGCGGCCACGACGACGAGCGAGGCGGCCAGCGCCGTGCCGAGCGCCGCGACCGCCGTGGCCGGCGTGCCGACCCGGCCCCTGAGGCGCCGCACGGCCGCTGCCCGCCGGTCGTGGGCGTCGCCGACGCCGGCCACGAGCAGGTAGCAGATCGCCGCCGCGCCGACCCGGAACCCGTGCCGCCACACGCCGAGGCGGGCGGCCAGGAGCGTGCCGGCGACGCCCTCGCGCACGAGCCACCAGGCGGCGCAGAGCAGGGCCGGGACCAGCACCGCCACGACGGCCACGCGCACGGCGAGGACGGCCGCCCACACGAGGGTGCGGGGCCGGAGCCAGCCGAGGGCCCAGCGGGCGAAGCGCCCGGCCAGGGCGCGGGGCCGGGCGCCGGCGGCCGCCGCCCCGCGGTGGGCCATGGCCAGGCCGGTGGCGACGGCGACGACGAACATCCACACCCAGGGCGTGACGAGGGCGCCGGTCGCCACGGCGACCGCGCCGAGGTCGAGCAGGTAGCGGTCGACGGCGCCCACCTCGGCGGCCGTGGCCGCCGGCGCGCCCGCCGCCTCCGGGCCGGCGGCGTCCGCGGCGGGGCCGGCCGGATCCTCGGGCGGCGGGACGTCCACCTCGATCTCGACCCGGGGGACCTCACCGGTGGCGACGGCCTCGCCCCCGCCCTCGCCGTTGAGCTTCCGGCCCCGCAGGACGGCGTCGGGGCGCAGGGGGCCCTCGACGTCGTCGGCGGGTGGTGGAGGTGTCGGCGACGGGCCCGCGCCGGGCGGTGCGCCCTCCGGTGCGGGGTCGTCGCCCCGGGGAACGTCCCGCGGGGGTGCCGGGTCGGCGGCGGGTGCCGCCTCGGCCTCCGTGGCCGTCTCGGGCCCCGGGGCCGTGGCGCCGAGGTGGAGCGCGGTGAACGCGCGGACCGCCTCCCGCTCCCGCGTGGCGGGGTCGGGGCCGGGGTCGGGATCGACGTCGATGCCCAGCCGGGCCGCCCGGTCGAAGGCCCGCTGCAGGCGCTCGTCCGGGACGCCCGGTGCCATGGGCTCGCCGTCATCCGCAGAGGTCATGAGCAGCTCCCCCCGAACACTCCGCCGCCACGGCCGTCACCTCGTGGAGCCACGATTGTGCACCACGCGACCGCGGCGTGCGTACCGTCGGTCGCGGCCGCGCCGCGACGGTCAGCCCGCCGGCTCGTCCTCGCCCGGTCCGACCGGCCCGGACGGCGCGTCCCCCGGGCCGTCCTCGCCGCCGTCGGTCCCGGCACCCTCGGACGCAGCGGGCGCCCCGGCGGTGTCGGCTTCGGGCTCGGCCGGCGGGACCGGGTCGGCCGGTGGGCCGACCGGCTCCACCGGCGGCGGCGCCGGTGGCCCGACCGCGTCGGGCGCCGTGTCGACGGGCGCCGGCGGGTCGTCGCCCGGTGCGGAGGTCGGCTCGACGGGTGTCGGGTCCGCCGGCGTCGTGGGCGCCGGCTCCGTCGGGGTCGTGGGCGCCGGGTCCGTGGGGGCCGGCTCGGCCGGCGGGGGTGCGGCCGGCGCGGGCTCGACGGGGTCGACCGCGCCCTCGCTGGCCGCGGGCGCGGGCTCGACGGTCGTCGTCGGCGCCTCGGGTGCCGTCGTGGTCGTCGTCGCGGGTGCCGGGTCCGTCGTCGTGGTGGGGTCGGCCGCCGGTGACGGCGGCGCGGGCGGGGTCGCCGGATCGGCGCCGGCCGGGCGCTCGTCGTCGGCGCGGCACCCGGTGCCGGGGCACGGCGTCCCCGCGGTGGCCGGCCGGCGCGCGTCGTCGTCCTCGTCCTCGATCACGACGGTCAGCGGCGCCTCGACGGTGGGGAGCAGCGACCGCTCGACCATCGGCACGACGTGGTTGTCGATGGCGGGCGCCATCACCGCGACGACCCCGGTCGTGGCCGCGGCCACGCCGACCAGCGTCGCGCTGGTGGTGGCGGCCGCCGCCTTCAGCCCGGCCACGCGCGCCATCGTGCGGACGCGGTGCCGGCGGGGCAGCCGGCCGACCGGCCGGCCACGGGCCGCGCGCTGCATGGCGGCGACGACGACCTGCTCGTCCGCCACCTCGTGGGGCTCGGCCGGCCCTCGGGCCCGCAGGATCGCCGCCCGCAGCTCGGCGTACCACTCGGGCATGTCGGGGTCCTCGAGCGTGCCGTCCCACACCCGGTCCGCGAGGGCGTGGTCGAACTGGAGCAGGTCGACCCACATCTCGTCCCAGGACGCCTTCATGCCGTCCGCACCTCGGGTCCGTAGCGCTCGGCGAGCTTCCGCAGGGCGCGGTGGCACAGCACCCGCACGTGGCCGGGGCTGCGCTCCACCAGCCGGGCGACCTCGACCACCGGCAGGCCACCGACCACCCGCAGCAGCACCACCTCGGCCTGCTCGCGGGGCAGCGCGGCGACCATCTCGTCGACGGCGCTCTGGGCGCTCAGGCGGTCGAGCACGTCGACCTCCGGGTCGAGCCCGCCCCGGACGTCGACGACGTCGAGCCGGTCGGCGGCGACCGCGTCGGTGCGGCGGCGGGCGTGGCGGCGCCGGAACTCGATCAGGCGGCGGCGCGCGATCGTGAACAGCCAGCACCGGAACGCGTCCTCGTCGCCCTGGAAGCGCGCGAGGCCCCGGGCCACGCCGATCCACGCCTCGCTGGCCAGGTCGTCGCCTGCGTCCCCCTCCTGCGCCCGCAGGTAGCGCAGCAGCAGCGGCTGGTAGGCGCGGTAGAGCGCCGTGAGCGCCCACTCCTCACCTTGGCCCGCTGCTGCGACGACTCGGGGGAAGTCCGTGTCGCTGATCATCGACCCGCCCTGCTCTCGTTCACGCTCGGTGGCGGATGCCACCGGTGCGTGAGGTGCCGGACGATCATCCCACCGCCACGGGCGGACGACAAGTCTTTCGGACGCGGCGAACCGCCGGTCGTGGCCGGCGGTCCCGATCCGGTGCGGGTCCGGCGCACCCCTCGGTGCGCGGACCCCGCAGGTTCACTTGTAGCGGTAGGTGATGCGCCCCCGGCTGAGGTCGTAGGCCGAGACCTCGACCTGCACCCGGTCGCCGGGCAGGATGCGGATCCGGTTCTTCCGCATCTTGCCGCTCAGGTGGCCGAGCACCGTGTGCCCGTTGTCGAGGGCGATGCGGAAGTGCCCGCCCTTCAGCGCCTCTTCAGTTCGTCCCTCGAGGATGAACGCGTCGTCCTTTGTCTTCGCCAAGCGGTGACCTCTGTTCTCTCGGCAACTCGTCCATGCTAGGTGAACGGCTGGGACCTGCCACGCATTCCCGGCCGAGCACCCGATGTTGACCTGCGGTCAGCCGGCGGCGCCAGTCGAGGCCGCTCAGGCGGTCACGCCGAGCGGCTGCGGGCGGTGCCCGGGGAAGACGTCGCCGAGCGACCCGGCGGGGACGCCGAGCCGCATGGTGACCACCTCGGCCAGGACGTCACGGTAGTCGTTCCACCCCGGGACGTCGCCGTCGTCGAGGACCTCCGGGGCGAGCCCGTGCCAGGTGCCGTGCACCCGCCCGCCGGCCAGACCGCCGCCCACCAGCAAGACCGTGGCCCCGTGGCCGTGGTCGGTGCCCCGGCTGGCGTTCTGCTCGACCCGGCGCCCGAACTCGGTCATGACGACGACGGTCACCGCGTCCCCGGCCGGGCCGAGGTCGGCCACGAAGGCGTCGAGCGCCCGGTCCAGCATCCCGAGGCGGTCGGCCATCGTGCCGCCGTCGACCGTGCCCTGGCCGACGTGGGTGTCCCACCCGCCGACGTCGATGCACGCCACCCGCAGGCCGACGTCGGCCTTGACCAGCCGGGCGACGTCGCGCAGCTGCGTCCCGAGGTCGTCGTCCGGGTAGTCGGCGCCGGGCTCGGGGGCGACCGCCGCGGCCAGCTGCGCCGCGCCCATCGCGTCGACCGCGGTGCGGGCGTCGGCGGCCAGCGGGTGGTCGACCCCCTCGTGGAGCGCCCGGAGCGCCTCGACGGCCCGGCCGCGTCGGGCCTCGTCGCCGATCCGCAGCGACAGGGCGTCGAGGGCCCGCAGCGACGTCGTGGGCCGCTCGCCCACCAGCGACCGGACGGTGGACTTCCCGACGGTCAGGGCCTGGAGCGGGGTGCCGGGGCCGGCGGACTCCAGCGCCCGGTTCAGCCAGCCCGAGGTCGCGCCCGTGGCCGAGCCACCCCGTTCGAGACAGTCCTGGGCCTGGAAGTGGCTGCGGGAGATGTCGGGGGTCGACACGGCGGGCACCGCCGCGCACCGCCCGTCCCGCCACAGCTGGTGGAGCGACGACAGGGCGGGGTGGAGGCCCCAGGTGCGGTCGAGGGGCAAGGCGGCGCTCGCGGGCACCGCGATGTCGGGGCGGGCGGCGGCGAGGTGGGGGTCGCCGACCGGCACCAGCGCCGAGAGGCCGTCCATGCCGCCCCGCAGGAAGAGGACGACGAGCGTGCCGCCGCCCGGCTGGGCGGCGAAGGACACCCGGGCGCGGCCGAGCCCGGTCCCGAGGGCGAGCCCGGCGGCGCCGGCGCCGACGAGCAGCCGGCGGCGGCTGCGGCCCCGGGGGTCGAGCCCACCGCCGCTCCCGTCGGGGTCGTGGCACCGGTGGCACGGCGTGGCGGCGGGTGTGGCGGTCACGGCGATCACCTCAGCGGAGCGCGAAGTACGGCGAGTCGAGGACGAGCGCCGTGACCTCCAGGAGGTCGGCGGTGCGGGAGGTCGGCGCCGGGGCGTCGGGGTCGCCGCCGAGGACGGCGACCAGCGCGTCGCGGTGGTCGGGGCGGAAGGTCTGGAAGCACAGCCGGCGGCACAGGGCGTCGACGAGCTCGCCGACCGTGCCGGCGGGCTCCCCCTCGACGAGGCGCAGCGGGTCGGGCGTCGTGAGGCCCTCGTCCCACCCGCCGACCAGGGCCCGGTGGACGTTCCACAGCTCGACCGTCACGCCGACCGAGCGCCACGCGGCGTGCACGTCGGGGTAGCCGTCGGGTGCCGGCCACCGCATCGCCTGGTGGCCCGACCGGTGGGTGGCGTCCGAGAGCCGCCGCAGCGTGGCCGACACGTCGCGCTCCGGGACGATCCCCAGGGCCCGGACGGCGGCCGCGATGTTCTCGCGGGGGCGACGCACCTTCTGGCCGACCGCCGCCCAGAACTCGCTGGAGCGGAACAGCGTCCACAGCACCGGCGTGATCGCGGTGTCGTTGTCCAGGTATGTGGCGGCCAGGCGGTCGACCAGGGACGCCGGCGGGTCGTCGCTGACGAACCGCACCGCGACCTTGCGGGCGATCCGACGGGCGGTGGCCTCGTGCCCGGCCAGGTGGCGCAGGTAGGCGTCACCGACCTCGAGCCCGCCCTCCGGGGTCGCGTTGTCGTGCTCGAAGCCGAGCACCCGCACCGGGCCCACCCAGTGCATGGCGGGGTCGTAGCGGAAGGTGCCGGGCTCGCCCGGGCCGTCGTCGCCCACCACCGTCCGGCCGGTGAGGATGCGGGCGCTGTCGCGGACGTCCTCCTCCGTGTAGCCGGACGCCACCCCGACGGTGTGCAGCTCCAGCAGCTCGCGGCCGTAGTTCTCGTTGACAGCCTCCTTGCGGGACTCGGCGCCGTTGAGCCAGCGCAGCATCGCCGGGTGGCGGGCGGAGGCGACCAACATGTCGGCGAAGCGGCCGAGCGCGTGGGCCCGGATGACGGTGGCCTGGTAGTCGGGGGCGGTGTCCCAGCTGACGCCACCCGGCGTCGGCACGTGCAGGTGGTCGGCCCACAGCTCGACCATCACCTCGTAGAGCTGCCGCGACGACCACATCTGCCGAGCCATCGTGGCCACGCTGCACTGGCTCATGGCTTCCCAGGTCGTGCGCTCGATCGACCGCCGCACGGTCGCCGGGTCGGCCCAGGCCAGCGGGAAGGCACCGGCGACGAGGTCGCCGGCGGGGTCGGGCAGCGAGAGGGGGTCGAGCTGGGCCTCGAGCCAGGCGTCGATGCCCACGGCGCGGACCTCGGCGGCCAGCTCGGGGGTGGGCCCGTAGGTCGTGCGCCGCAGCAGGTGCAGGACGGGGTCGGCGGGGTCGAGGAGGGTGGGCGCCGTCACCTCGGTGGCGGCCGCCGCCGCGGACGGCGTCGGGTGCTCGAGCGTGGGCTCCACCGAGACCGCCGACATGCGGGTGCCGGACGACCGGGCGAAGCTCTCGTCGCGGTCGGCGAACCCGGCGCCGTCGACCGGGCGCTCGGCCCGGCGGGCGGTCGGGGCGCCGGCGACCTCGCCGGTGGGGCGCAGACGGATCGCCGCCCCGGCCACGGCGGCGGTGCCCGCGCCGGCGAGCCCGGCGACGACGGCCCGGCGGGGCCAGCGGCGGGTGGGCGGCGATCCGCCGTCACCCCGGCGACGAGGGGCGGCATGGCGGCCCGGCGACCAGTCGGTGCGCGCGCTGTGGTCGGTCATCGCGACCCCCCTCAACCGTCAGCGCCGCCCGCGCCGCCCGAGTCTACGACGCGCGGTGGTGGCCGTCCCGGCACGACGCGTGCCGCGGTCGCCCGGCGACCGTCCGAGGCCGGCCGCGACCCCCGCCGCAGGGATCAGCGGGGCAGGTGCTTCGCCTTGCGCAGCAGGGCGGAGAACCGCCGGGCGTAGCCCTCCTGGTCGCCCGTCGGGTCCTGCAGGCGGGCGGCCAGCTTGCTGCGCACGGCGACCGTGCGCGACTCGGTGTACTTGAGCAGGCCCTCGCGCCCGTGCCGCCGGCCCAGGCCCGACGCCTTCATGCCGCCCATGGGGGCGTCCAGGCTGCCCCAGGCGGACGCGTAGCCGTCGTTGACGTTGACCGTGCCGGCCAGCAGGCGCTCGGCGATGGCCCGGCCCCGGGCCACGTCGCCGCACCACACGCTGGCGTTGAGCCCGTACTCGGTGTCGTTGGCCTGCTCGATCGCCTCGTCGTCGCCGTCCACGGGGTACACGGCCACCACCGGGCCGAAGGTCTCCTCGCGGTAGAGGTCCATCTCCGGCGTGACCTCGGTGAGCACCGTCGGCTCGTAGAAGAGCGGGCCGATGTCGGGGCGGTGGCGGCCGCCGGCCACCAGCCGCGCTCCCTTGGCGACGGCGTCGTCGACGTGGGCCCGGACCTTCTCGAGCTGGGCGGCCGAGGCCAGGGCGCCGACCTCGGGCCCGAACGCCTGCTCGGCGCCCAGGCGGAGCGACTGCGCCCGCCGGCCGAGGCGCTCGATGAAGAGATCCGCGATCGACCGGTGGACGTAGATGCGCTCGATCGAGATGCAGAGCTGGCCCGTGTTGGCGAAGCAGGCCACGACCGCGCCCTCGACCGCGGCGTCGAGGTCGACGTCGTCGGTGACGATCATCGCGTTCTTGCCGCCGAGCTCGGCCGACACCCCGATGAGGCGCTCGCCGGCCCGGCGGGCGATGACCCGGCCGGTGGCGGTCGACCCGGTGAACATCACGTAGTCGCCGTGGTCGACGATCGCCGTGCCGACCGTGCGGCCCGAGCCGGTCACGATCTGGACGAGCCCGGCCGGCAGCCCGGCCTCCTCCAGCAGCTCGAAGGCCCGCAGGGCGGTGAAGGGGGTCTGCGAGTCGGGCTTGAGCACCACCCCGTTGCCCGCGACGAGCGCCGCCATCGCGTCCGACACCGACAGCACGAGCGGGTAGTTCCACGGGGCGATGACCCCGACGACCCCCAGGGGCACGTGGTGCTCGCGGGTCGAGATCAGGCCGGGCACGGGGCTGAGCCGGCGCTTCGGCTTCAGCGCCCGGGGGGCCAGGCGGGCGTAGTACCGGGCGGTGACCGCCTGGTCCATGATCTCCTCGAACGCCCAGACCCGGGCCTTGCCGTTCTCGGCCTGGACCAGGTCCATGAGCTCGTCCTGGTGGTCGAGGACGAGGTCGTGGTAGCGCAGCAGCACGGCGGCGCGCTCGCGCACCGGCGTCGCCGCCCAGCGGCGCTGCACCTCCCGGGCCCGGGCGACGGCCGCCGCCACGTCCTCGGCGGTGCCGGCGGGCACCACGCCCAGGATCTCGCCGTTGAGCGGCGAGCGCACCTCGATGCGCTCGCGCCCCTCCCGGGGCACCGCCACCCGTGCGGCCAGCCGGTCGGTCTCGGTGCGCCCGGGGCGCAGCTCGGCGGTGGCGGTGGTGGTCGCGTCGGTGGTGGTCACGGGCCCAACCTACCCCCGCCGCCCCGGCGATCCGGCCGCCGCCCGTTGAGGGCGGCGAGGGCCCGGGCGTGGTCGGCGAGCGCGGCGCGCAGCTCCTGCGGCGCCAGCACCTCGACGCCCGGGAGCGGCGCGAGCTGGGACACCGCCACCTCGACCGGCTCGAGCGGCACGTCGACGGTCACCCAGCCGTCGTCGTCGACCTCACCCCGCTCGAGCGCCCGGACGGTCAGCTCGCCGGGGACGAGGCGGGGCAGTCGGCGGGCGGCGACCGGCGACAGCCGCAGCCGGGCCGGCAGCGGGCGGATCGAGGCGTCGAAGGCGGTCGCCGACGCGGACCACCACCGCGCCAGGTCGAACCCCGGGGGTCGCCACGCCGGCTCCGGCCGGGGCGTCGCCGCCGCGACGCGCGACACCCGCCAGGTGCGGGGCGTGCGGCGGTGGGCCGCCACCAGGTACCAGGTGCCGGCCTTCAGCACGAGACCCAGCGGGTCGACCCGGCGGCGCACCGTGCGGCCGCCGCGGCCGTAGCGCAGGTCGAGCCGCCGGCCCCGCCAGACGGCGTCGGCGACGACCTGCAGCACCTCGCCCGGGTCGTCCCGGTGGGCCCAGCCCGGTGCGTCCAGGAGGAACCGCTCGGCCACCCGGGCGATGTCGTCCCGGGCACCCGGGGGCAGCGCGGAGTGCAGCTTCGACCGGGCGGCGGCGAGGACGGCCCCCAGGCCGAGGTCGGCCGCGCCGGCACTGCCGATCGTGAGCGCCATCGTCTCGGCCGCCGTGAACCCGTCGACCGGCGACCGCCAGCCGTCGACCAGCCGGATGCCCCCGCCGGGCCCGGGCTCCGTCCACAACGGCACGCCCGCCGCCTGCAGCAGCGCCACGTCCCGGTAGACGGTCCGCTCCGAGACCTCGAGCTCGGCCGCCAGCGTGGTCGCGGTGGCCGGCCCCACCCGCTGGAGGCGGAGCAGGAGCGCGAGCAGGCGTGCCGAGCGCACGACGCCAGCGTAGGCGCCATCCCTGACACGACCTGGCAGGGATGGCGGGGCCCGGCGTCAGCGCCGGGCGGGGGCACCCCCCGGCCGGGCCATCGTGGCCGCGGCGTCGCGGTCGTCGACCCGCCGGAGCACGAGCGCCGCGGCGAGCGCCAGCGCCGAGGCCACCACGAACGTGACCCGGTAGGCGCCGAGCTGGTCCGCCGGCGGCACCGACGCCGCCCCCTCGGGCAGCGCGGTGGTGAGCACCGTCGCCAGCAGGGCGACGCCGACCGCCGCCGCGGTCTGGCGGAGCATCGAGAAGATGGCCGTGGCGTTGGCCGTGTCCTCCGGAGAGATCTGGGCGAAGGCGGCCGCCTGCTGCGACATGATCATGAAGCCCATGCCGAGGCCGAGCAGGAACATCCCGATGCGGATCTGCCAGATCCCTGTGTCGAGCGAGACCGTGGCGAACCCCGCCATGACGATCGCGGTCCACAGCAGCCCGCCGGTCATCAGCCGTCGGGGGCCGACCCGGGGGTAGAGCCGGCCACCGATCTGCGAGGCGACCATCACCCCGATGGCCTCGGTGAAGGTGACGAGGCCCGACCGGGTGGGGGAGAGGCCTCGCACGTTCTGCAGGAAGAGCGGCATGACGTAGAGGACGCCGAGGAAGGCGCCGAAGCCGGCGAACATCCCGGCGTTGACCGTGCGGAACAGCCGGTTGCCCAGCAGGCGCAGGTCGAGCATCGGCTCGTCGGCGCGCAGCTCGACGACGACGAGCGCGGCGAGCGCGACCAGCCCGGCCCCGCCGGTCACCGCGACGGCCGGGGACCCCCACCCCGCCGAGGACCCCTGGTCGAGGGCGTAGAGCACGAGCGCCAGCCCGCCGCCGGACAGAACGAACCCGGCCAGGTCGAACCGCCCGACGGGGCGGGACCTGCCGTCCTCGAGCAGCAGGGCCCCGAAGAGCACGGTCGCCACGCCGATCGGGACGTTGACGAGGAAGATCCAGTGCCAGCCGACGCCGTCGACCAGCACGCCGCCGAGGATCGGGCCGATCGCCGGCGCGCAGGCCGTGGGCACCAGCAGGAGGCGGGAGGCGCGGGCCCGCTCGGCCTGCGGGAAGGCGCGGAACAGCATCGCCATGCCGACCGGCACGAGCAGGCCGCCCCCGACGCCCTGGAGCACGCGGGCGGCCACCAGCTGCTCCAGGCTGCCGGCGGCCCCGCACAGCGCCGAGGACACGGTGAAGAGGGCGACGGCGGCGAGGAAGGTGCGCTTGGCGCCGAACCGGTCGCCGATCCATCCCGACGCCGGCATGAACACCGCCAGGCTGAGCAGGTAGCCCACCACGACCCAGTCGATCTCGCCCGGCCCGACGCCCAGGTCGTCGGCCAGCGCCGGCAGGGCCACGGTGACGATCGTCGTGTCGAGGAGGCTCATGAACGCGGCGGCCACGAACGTGACCGCCACCACGAGTCGTTGATCGAGCGCGCGACGAGTGGGCACGGTGCGGCTGAACCCGCACCGTCGGGCCTGTATTCCGGGGTCGGGTGGGACCGGCGATCCCGGGTCCGGGTGTGCGAGGCTCCTGCCGCGGGCCGGCGGGGGCTAGGGTCCCCCGTCCGGCGCTGGCATGCTGGCAGGTGGACGACCGCATCCCATGACCAGGGGGCTTCCGATGAACCAACAGCAGTACGAGAAGGTACGGGACGCCGCCGGCTTCATCGCCGCGCTCGACCAGAGCGGGGGCAGCACGCCCAAGGCCCTCCGGCTCTACGGCATCCCGGAGGACTCGTGGTCGAGCGAGGACGAGATGTTCGACCTCATCCACCAGATGCGGACGCGCATCATCACCAGCCCGGCCTTCAACGGTGACCGCATCCTCGGCGCCATCCTCTTCGAGCAGACGATGGAGCGCGAGATCGAGGGCCGGCCCTCCGGTGACTACCTCTGGGAGGTCAAGAACGTCGTCCCGTTCCTCAAGGTCGACAAGGGCCTGGCCGAGGAGGCCGAC
>DATGPY010000173.1:0-8694 GCA_035304465.1 Acidimicrobiales bacterium
GATCAACCACAAGCACGAGGGCTACTACGTGGTCTTCGAGTTCGTGGGGGGCAGCGAGCTCGACCAGCTCGAGCGGGCGCTGCGGCTCGCGGACGAGACCGTCCGCCACAAGCTCGTGCGCCTGCCCGACGACGAGGCCGCTCGCCGCGGCCTGCTCGAGCAGGCTGCCAAGTAGGAGGCACCATGACCGCCAACGTCACGATCGTGGGGAACCTGACCCGCGACCCCGAGCTGCGCTTCACGCCCTCCGGTGCGCCGGTCACCACCTTCGGCGTGGCCGTGAACCGCCGGTGGCAGAACCGCGAGAGCCAGCAGTGGGAGGAGAGCACCTCCTTCTTCAACGTCACCTGCTGGCGAGACCTGGCGCAGAACGTCAGCGAGTCGCTCGAGAAGGGCGCCCGCGTCATCGTCAGCGGCCGTCTCGAGCAGCGCTCGTGGGAGACGCAGGACGGTGAGCGCCGCTCGGTCGTCGAGATCGTCGCCGACGAGGTCGGCCCGAGCCTGCGCTGGGCCACCGCCGAGATCACGAAGAACGAACGCCGCGACGGCGGCGACGGGGGCTGGGGCGGCGGCAGCGGCCGCAGCGTCTCCAACGAGCCCCCGCCCGCCTACGACCCCGCCGAGGAGCCCTTCTGATGCCGTCCAAGTCCCGCTCGAAGAACAAGGACAACGCCCGCCGCGCCAAGAAGAAGACCAGCATCCTGGTCACCGAGGGCGTCGAGTACGTCGACTGGAAGGACGTCAACCTGCTGCGCCGGTTCATGTCCGACCGGTCCAAGATCCGCGCCCGCCGGGTCACCGGCAACAACGCGCAGCAGCAGCGGGCCGTCGCCCGGGCGATCAAGAACGCCCGCGAGATGGCGTTGCTGCCCTACGTCACCCGCATCACCCAGCAGCGGGGCGGCCGCCGGGCCCGCGAGGAGCGCGCAGCGCGCACCGAGGCGCCCGCCGAGCAGCAGCAGCGCCCGGCCGGCACCGAGTCCACCGCCACGACCGAGGCGGCCGCCACGACGGCGAGCGCCGGTGAGGAGGCGTGATGAAGGTCATCCTGCGTGCCGACGTCGACCGGCTGGGCAAGCGGGGCGACATCCTCGACGTCGCCGACGGCTACGCCCGCAACTACCTGGTGCCGAAGGGCCTGGCGATGAAGGCCACGGCCGGCGCCGTCGCCCAGGCGGCGAGCATGCGGCGCGCCCGCGACCTGCGCGACGCGCAGGACCGCGCCGCCGCCGAGTCCCTGGCGACGACGCTCGTGCCCATGGTCTTCACCGTGAAGGCCCGGGCCGGCAGCGAGGGCCGTCTGTTCGGGTCGGTGACCGCCGCCGACATCGCCGCCGCCATCCAGGAGCAGGCGGGCGTCGAGGTCGACCGGCGGAAGCTGGTCCTGGCCGAGCCGATCAAATCGCTCGGCACCCACATCGTCCCGGCCAAGCTGCACGCCGAGGTCGAGTTCCCGATCACCGTCGAGGTGACGCCCGAGTGACGCGCCGTCGGGCGGGCCGCCCACGGCCCGCCCGACGCTGTCCCCACGCTTTCCACAGCGTTGGGGGCGGAAGTTCGACCACGCGTGGTCGCTTGTGCGCGCAACGGGTCGAGATGGCGGGGATCGACGCCGTCCATCCCCAGGCCGGCCCGGTTCATCCACAACAATCCCCCAGGGTTGTTCCCCTAGCTACTCACAGGCCCCTGCTGCGAGGGTGAACTGCGCATGGCCGACGATCTCTCCCCCGCTCCCAGCCGGTCGACGCGCACCTCCCGGGTCCCCCCGCACGACCTGCAGGCCGAGCAGTCGCTCCTCGGGGCGATGATGCTCGAGACCGAGGCCATCGCCACCGCGGCGGGCATCCTGCGGGCCGAGGACTTCTACAAGCCGGCCCACGCCCACATCTTCGACGCCATCCACGCGCTGTACGCCGCGGGGCAGCCGGTCGACCCGGTCACCGTCGCCGACGAGCTGCGGCGCAACGGCCTCCTCGAACAGGTCGGCGGGCACGAGGCGCTCGTCGACATCATGGCGTCGACGCCGTCGACGACGAACGCCGCCGGCTACGCCCGCATCGTCGAGGAGCACGCGCTGCTGCGCCGCCTCATCGCGGTGGCCGGCGAGATCGCCGAGATCGGCTACAACCGGCCCGAGGACGTCACCAAGGCGCTCGACCGGGCCGAGTCCCTGGTCTACGAGGTCAACCAGCGTCGGGTCGTCGACTCGACCTCCAAGATCGAGGACCTGCTCGGCCTCAACCTCGACCGGCTCGAGCAGCTCTACGGCCGGGGCGACGCCATCACCGGCATCCCCACCGGCTACGTCGACCTCGACGAGCTGCTGTCGGGCCTGCAGCCCAGCAACCTCATCGTCGTCGGTGCCCGCCCGGCCATGGGCAAGTGCGTCGCCTGGGACACGCCGGTCGTCGAGCCCGCCACCGGCGAGGTGCGCACCGCCGCCGAGGTGCACCGGCTCGGCTCGTCGGGCGGCGAGGTCGCGGTGCTCAGCCTCGACGACCGGCGACAGCTCGGCCCCGTGCGGCCCAGCGCCTTCGTCGACGACGGCATCAAGCCGGTGTTCCGGGTCCGCACGGCGACCGGGCGCGAGGTGCGCACCACCGCCAGCCACCCGTTCCTGACCCCCGCCGGCTGGCGCCCTCTCGCCGAGCTGCGGCCGGGCGATCCGGTCGGCGTCCCGGCCGTCCTGCCGGTGTTCGGCCGCGACGAGCTGCCCGCCGACGAGGTCGTCATGCTCGCCCACCTGGTCATGGCACCGGGCGAGTCCGACGACGGCCCGCACCTGTGGACCGACAACCGCGAGGTGGCGGCCGACCTCGGGTACCGGGGCGCCCCCTTCGGCGTCGACGTGACCGACCGGACCCTGCCGGGCGGCGGGCGCACGTGGGACGTCACCGCCGGCCCGGCGCTGCGGGAGCTCGCCCGCCGCCATCGCATCGCAGGGCCGCTCGCCGAGCGACGGGTGCCGGCGGCGGTCTTCCGCCTGCCGCGCGAGCAGCTGGCCCGGTTCCTCAACCGCGCCCTGGGCAGTGCCGGGTCGGTGTGGCGCCCGACCGGCGACGAGCCGGGCCGCCTCGTCGTCACCGTCCGCAGCCACGGGCTGGCGCTCGACCTGCAGCACCTGCTCCTGCGCTTCGGTGTCGTCGCCTCGGTGCGGCGGCAGGTCGTGGCCGCCGACGAGCTCACCTGGGTCACCCACGAGCTGGTCGTCGACCGGCCCGACAGCCTGGTCGCGCTGGCCACCCGCATCGGCGCGCTCGGCCAGGAGGCCGCCCTCGGCGCGGTCGTCGCCGACGCTCGGGCCAGGCTGGCCGGGGTGCCGGCCGGCGGCGAACGCCCGGGCGAGGGGGGCCGCCCGGGCCCACGGTCCGACGACGAGGTCCCGACCGCCGGCGACGTCGAGGGTGCCGTGCTCTGGGACGAGATCGAGTCCATCACGCCGGAGGGAGAGGAGCAGGTCTACGACCTCACCGTGCCCGGCACCCACAACTTCGTCGCCGCCGACGTCTTCGTCCACAACACGTCGTTCGCGCTGGGCATGGCCGCCCACTGCGCGATGCACGAGAACAAGCCGGTGCTGGTGTTCAGCCTGGAGATGGGCAGCCTCGAGCTCTCGCAGCGCCTGCTGTCGGCCGAGGCCCGCATCGACTCGCGGCGGGTGCGCACCGGTCAGCTCAGCGAGGACGACTGGAGCCGGATCAGCCAGGCGATCGGGCGGCTGGCCGCGGCGCCGATCTGGATCGACGACAACCCCAACCTGACGGTCATGGAGATCCGCTCCAAGGCCCGGCGGCTGCGCAGCCAGGTCGGCGACCTCGGCATGGTGGTCGTGGACTACCTGCAGCTCATGACCGGCCGGTCCAACGCCGAGAACCGGCAGGTCGAGGTGGCCGAGATGAGCCGCGGCCTGAAGATCCTCGCCCGCGAGCTCGAGTGCCCCGTGGTGGCGCTGTCGCAGCTCAGCCGCCAGCTCGAGCTGCGAGCCGACAAGCGACCGATGCTCGCCGACCTGCGGGAGTCGGGCAGCATCGAGCAGGACGCCGACGTCGTGCTGTTCATCTACCGGGACGACGTGTACAACCCCGACTCGCCCGACCGCGGCCAGGCCGAGATCATCGTGGCCAAGCACCGCAACGGCCCCACCGGCGTGTGCCGGCTGGCGTTCCTGGAGCAGTTCACCCGGTTCGCCAACATGGCCCGGGTCGACTGACCCGGCGCGCGCGGTCGGCCCGGCGGGGCAGGATGCCCCCGTGACCGATCCGTCCGCCGACACCGGCGCCGGCGTCCCCGGCGCGTACGCCCGGCTGGTCAACCGGTTCTCGGCCACGCCGGTCGGCACCTGGCTCGTGAAGCACGTGGCCTCGCGGGTCGACCCGGTGATCTTCCGGGCGACCGGGGGCCGCCTCACCTCGACGATCGTGCCGACCCTGCCGATGCTGTCGCTCACCGTGCCCGGACGGCGCACCGGCCGGCCCCGGACCGTCCAGCTCGCCTACCACCGCGACGGCGACGACCTGCTGGTCGTGGCCAGCGCCATGGGCCAGCCGCGCCACCCCGAGTGGCGCCACAACCTGCTCGCCGCGGGCCGGGCCGAGGTGCTGGTGCGCGGCGAGCGCTACCCGGTCGTCGCCCGGCGGCTCGACCCCGCGGAGAAGCGCCGGCTGTGGCCGGCGATCACCCGCACCATCCCGCAGATGCGCACCTACGAGCGCCGCACCGACCGGGACATCGACGTGTTCCGGCTGACCCGCGCCGCCGACGGCGCCGACGGCCCCGGAGGCTGACGGGCAGCACCCCTCAGTCGGGGAGCGCGGCCAGCACCCGACCGGCCACGGGGGCGGCGACCTCGCCGCCGGCCACCCCGCCCTCGACGATCACGGCCACCGACAGGTCGCCGCGCAGCCCGACGAACCAGGCGTGGGTCGGGGGCGGGTCGCCCGAGCCCCACTCGGCGGTGCCGGTCTTCCCCGCCACGTCCGCGCCGGGGACGGCGGCGGCCGTGCCGCTGCCCTCGGTGACCACCCGGCGCATGAGGCCCCGCAGCACCTCCGGCACGCCCTCGCCGATCGAGGTCGGCTCGGGGGCGTCGTCGACCTCGCGCTCGGGCAGCAGCACCGGCGGCTCCCAGGTGCCGTCGAGGACCGCGGCACCGACGGTGGCCATGTGGAGGGGACTGGCGGTCACCCGGCCCTGGCCGATGACCGAGGCCGCCTGCTCGGTGACGCCGTCGGGCCTCGGGTAGCTGCCGCCGACCGTGCGGAGCCCCAGCGAGTACTCGGTGTTGAACCCGAAGCGCTCGGCGGCGGCGACGAGGTCGTCCGGGGACAGGTCGGCGGCCGCCGAGATGAAGGCGGTGTTGCACGACTGGGCGAAGGCCAGGCCGAAGGGCACCGTGCCGAGGCTCGACCGCTCGAAGTTCCGGAACCTCCGCCCGCCGGCGTCGACGGTCTCGGTGCACTCGACCGGGGTGTCGGGGGTGACGCCGTGGTCGAGCAGGGCGGTTGCGCTGACGATCTTGAAGGTCGAGCCCGGCGGGTACTCGCCGCCGAAGGCCCGGTTGAACTCACCGATCGGCCGGGAGGCCGCGGCCCGCACGTTCCCCTCGGTGTCGACGACCACCACCGCGGTGGGGGCGGTGGCATCCGCGACGGCGCTCTCGACCGCGGCCTGGACGTCGAGGTCGATCGTCGTCTGCAGCGGCTGCGGCTGCTCGCCCTCGAAGCGCTCGAGCTCCTCGACGACCTCGCCGCCACCGTCGACGACCTCGACGGTGACCGTGGGCGTCCCGGCCAGCTGGCGCTCGTACGCGGCCTCGAGCCCGCTCAGGCCGACGAGGTCGCCGGGACCGTAGGGCTCGCCCAGTTCCTCCAGCCGTTCGGCGGTGATCTCACCGAAGGTGCCGATCACGTGGGCGGCGAAGTCCGGCGTGGGCCCGCCCCGCAGCGTCGTGTCCCGGAACCGGGTGCCCGGCAGTGGGTAGACGACGTCCTCGATGGCGTTGTAGGTCGGGACGTCGACCGTGGTGACGGGGACGAAGTGGTGGGGCTCGACGCCGGGGGCGCCGAGCTTCGCGTCGATCTCCGCGGGGTCGATGCCGAGCGTCGCCTGGAAGGCCGCCTTCAGGCCGTCGAGGTCGGTGACGGCCTGCGGCTCGATGCCGATGAGCCGGGCCGGCCGGCCCTCGGACAGCGGCCGCCCGTCGGCGGCGAGGATGGGGGCCCGCTCGGGCCACTCGCTCGTGCGCACCAGCCGGTGGTCGTCGTCGGCGAGCGCCGGGTGGATGCTGGAGGGCGCCCAGTCGACGAGCCACTCGTCGCCGTCGTCGGGCCGGGTCAGGGCGAGCGAGCCCCGGTAGCTCCAGGTTCCGGCGCCGGCGAGCTCGAGCGTCGCCGTGTACCGGGCCACCCCGGTCGAGCCGCCGGTGTCGACCGAGTCGAGCTCGTAGGCGGCGTCCTCGACCTGGAGCTCGTCGACCACGGCCTGGTGGCGCTCGGCGAAGTCGTCCGGCGGGTCGACGACCAGCGCGGCCATGGCGTCGTGGTCGCCGGCCGCCCAGGCGTCGAGGTATTCCTCGACCGCGGCCGACGGCGACGGGGTGTCGTCCCGCATGAGGGCGAAGATCCCGTAGACGCCGGCGCCCAGCAGGACGATGCCGACGAGCGCCACGAGGCGGTTCCGGCTCGACATCGCCGGCCGACGTTAGCGGCGCGGGCACCCGGGGCCCGCCCCCTTTCGGAACGGGCCTGGCATGCTTGGCGCTCCGCATGGCCGAGCCGCACGGGCCTGGCATGCTTGGCGCATGGCCGAGCCGCCCGCCGGGGGTACGGACGACCGGGTCACCTCCGGGCTGTGCCCGCCGCGCTGGAGCTTCCCGCTGTTCACGCCGCGCCTGCGCATCGGGGTGGGCATGGCGCTCGCGCTCGTGGCCGCCACGGCGGCCCCGCTGGTGCTGTCGCCCTCGCCCGCGGCCTGGCTGCCCCTGGTGGTGGTCGTCGGGGTGGGGCTGTCGAACCTCGTCCACGAGGCGGCCCACGCCTGGGCCGCCAGCCGGCTCGGCTACCAGGTCGCGTGGGTGGTGCTCGGTGGCCTGGCCGGCGTGACCGCGTACGTCGGGCGCGACGACCGCCCACTGGACCGGGCGGCGGTGGCCCTCGCCGGCCCGGCGGCCAGCGCCGCCCTCGTGCTGGTGTTCGCGGCGGTGCGGGCGGCGACGCCGGCGGGGACGGCGTGCGCGGTGCTGGCCGAGGTGGCGGCCGGGCTCAACGTCCTGTCGCTGGTGGCCAACCTCCTGCCCTTCGGCGGCACCGACGGGGCCCGCCTGGTGGACGGGCTCGCCGAGCACCGGCGGCGCCGCGCCGCCGGCTGAGCGCCGGGCTTGGGGGCGGCCGCGGGGCGGGCTCTACGCTGGGTGCGATGTTCCTCGGAGAGGACCTGCTCGCGTACCTGGTGCTCGCCATGGGGGCGGCGATGGCGGTCGGCAGCCTCGTGGCGCTCGTCCGGCCCCCCGAGACGCCGAAGGAGGGCGAGCTGGCCCGGGCGCCGATCAGCCGCAGCATCGTGATGATCGTGATCGGCACCGTGGCGGCGATCTGGGCGCTGGCCAGCCTCGTGGCGGGCTGAGCCGTGGACCCCGGCCGGCACCCGCACACCCCGGACGAGGCCCCGGCGACCGCGGTGGCCGACCGGCTGGCGGCCCAGATCGACTTCCTGCTCGAGGCGGACCGGCTGAAGTCGGTGCTCCGGCGCGGCCACCTGGCCGACGGCTCGCGGCTGGAGAACTCGGCCGAGCACTCCTGGACCCTGGCGCTGATGGCGATCGTGCTGGCCGAGCACGCGGCCGAGCAGGTCGACGTGGCCACCGTCGTGCGCATGGTGGTGATCCACGACGTCGTCGAGGTCGACGCCGGCGACACCTACGTCTACGACGACGCGGCCAACAGCGACCGGGCCGAACGGGAGCGGCGGGCCGCCGACCGGCTGTTCGGCCTGCTGCCGCCCGACCAGGCCGCCGAGCTGCGGGCGCTGTGGGACGAGTTCGAGGAGGGCTCCTCGCCCGAGGCCCGGTTCGCCCGGTCGCTCGACCGCTTCGCCGGGTTCCTGCTCAACCACGCGAGCGGCGGGCGGTCCTGGCGCGACCACGGCGTGACCGCCGACAGGATCTTCGACCGCAACCGGACCGTCGGCGACGGCGCGCCGGCGCTGTGGGACGAGGTCCGGCGTCGCCTGGCCCGTGCGGTCGACGAGGGGCTCGTCGACCCCGGCCCCGGGGGCGTCGCCGGGTCCTGATCGCCGCCCGAGCGGGTGGGACCGAGGGTGCCGGCTCAGCGGTCGGAGGGAGAGGGCGGCTCGGTGACCGGCACCCGCTCCAGCTTGAGGCCGAGCGACTCCAGCGTCTCGAACGGGCGGTTGTAGCCCCGCTCGAGGTGGTGGATGCCGTGCAGCGTGGAGGGCCCGTCGGCCACCGCCGCGGCGATGACCGACGAGAAGCCGGCCCGCACGTCGGGGATGGTGACCTCGGCGCCCCGCAGCTTGGACACGCCCCGGACGACGGCGGAGTGCAGGGCGTTGGTGTCGTGGAACCGGCAGGCGGGGCCGCCGAGGCAGGTGTCGAACAGCTCGACCTCGGCGCCCATGGCGGTGAGCTCGCGCACGTAGCCGAGCCGGTCCTCGTAGACGGTCTCGTGGATGACCGAC
>DATGPY010000174.1:0-3837 GCA_035304465.1 Acidimicrobiales bacterium
GTTGGCCACGTACTCCTCGCCCGAGAAGGCGACGCGGCCGTCGCGGCGGACGGCGTCGAGGACGGTCAGGTACTCGCGCAGGTGGCGGGCGTTGGTGTCGTAGCGCAGGCCGTGGACGCCCTCGACGATCGGGCGGTGCGACACGCCGACGCCGAGGGTGAACCGGGTCGGGTCGTCGAGGGCGGCGGCGACGGTGGCCGCGGCCCGCGCCATCGCCAGCGGGTGGCGGGGGTAGGTCGGCACGACCGCGGTGCCGAGGGCGATGCGGCGGGTGGCCCGCCCGACGAGCGGCAGGAGCACCAGGGGGTCGAGTGCCCCGCCGCCGCCGGGGAACCAGAGGCCGGCGAACCCGTCCTCCTCGGCCCGCACGGCCGAGTCGACGACCCGGTCGACGTCCGTGCCGCCCGCCGTCAGTGCGATGCGCATGCTCATGGGGGCGACGCTACGCGCCGGTCGGGCTCGCCGGCCGGTGGCCTACTCGGACCAGGCGCCGACGGTGGTGACCGTGCGGGCGTGGCGCAGCGCCCGGGCCCACCAGACCAGCTCGTCGAGCATCCGGGACATCGCCTCGGACGGCCCCTCGGGGTCGCGGGGCCGTCCGTCGTCGTCGAAGGCCTCCCAGAAGTTGGGGAAGCTGACCGTCTCCCGCACGGTCGCGGCGTGCAGCTCGGCGAAGACGGCCCGCAGGTGCTCGACGGCCCGGAGGCCGCCGGAGATGCCGCCGTAGCTGACGAACCCCACGGGCTTGCGCCGCCACGGGGTGTAGAGCAGGTCGACGGCCTGCTTCAGGCTCGCCGGGTACGAGTGGTTGTACTCGGGGGTGACGACGAGGTAGGCGTCGGCCCGGTCCACCCGCTCGGCGAGCGCCTGCACCTCGGGACCCGGCGCCGCGGGCAGCACGGCGGGCAGCCGGTGCTCGGCGAGGTCGATCACGTCGACGAGCACGTCGTCGCGGCGGCGGGCCTCGGCCGCCGCCCACCGGGCGACGACGTGGCCGCGCCGGCCCTCGCGGGTGCTGCCGACGACGACGGCGAGGTCGATCGGGGTCGCGGGCATCGGTTCCTCCTCGGGTGGTCGAGCGGGTCGGTGGCCACGCTAAAAGTTGAAGTTTCCTTGAAGTCAAGAGGTTGTGACCTTCGACCCTGGTGGCCGCGCGCCCGGACCGCCAGGCTCGACCCCGTGGCCGCGACCTCGACCGACACCCGCCCCGCCGCTGCCCGCCCGGTGGCCCCACCGCAGGCCCGGCCGGCCTGGCGGGCCGTCGCGCTCCCCGACGAGCACGGCGGCTGGGGCCTCAGCGCCGAGCCTGCGCTCCTCGGCCTGCTCGTCGCGCCCTCGTGGGCCGGCGGGGCGCTGGCCGCCGGCGCGGTGCTCGCCTTCCTCGCCCGCACGCCGCTGAAGCTCGTGCTCGTCGACCGGTGGCGAGGGCGGTGGCTCCCCCGGACCCGGCTGGCAGCCCGGGTCGCCGCCGCCGAGCTGGCCCTGCTGGCCGCGCTCGGCGCCGCGGCGCTCGCCCTGGCGGGGCCGGCCTGGCTGGTCCCCGTCGCCGCGGCCGCCCCGCTCGTCGCCGTCGAGCTGTGGTTCGACATGCGCAGCCGCGGCCGCCGCCTGACCCCGGAGCTGTGCGGGGCGATCGGGGTGTCGGCCGTCGCCGCGGCGGTGGCGCTGGCCGGCGGCGCGCCCGGCGAGCTGGCGACCGCGCTGTGGCTCGTGCTCGCCGCCCGGGCCGTGGCCACCATCCCGGCGGTGCGGGTGCAGATCACCCGCCTGCGCCGGGGCACCGGGTCGCGGACGGCCAGCGACGGCGCCGGCGCGGCCGGCGTGGCCGTCGCGCTGGTGGCCGTGGCCCTCGACCCGGCGGTGACCGGCGGCGCGCTGGCGGTCGCCGCCGTCGCCGCCCTGCAGGCGGTGTGGGTGCGCCGGCCGCCGGTGCCGGCGAAGGTGCTCGGGTTCCGCCAGCTGGGCCTCGGACTGGGGGTCGTCCTGGCGACGGCGGTGGGGACGTGGATCGCGTGAGGGAGGACACGATGACGACCATCGACACGGGGACCCGGCTGGCCGACCTGGTCACCGCCCACCCCCGGCTGGCGCGCGAGCTCGAGCGCCGGGGCCTCGACTTCTGCTGCGGCGGCGACCAGACGATGGACGAGGCGTGTCGGGCCGCAGGCCTCGACCCGGCCACGGTCGCGGCCGAGCTGGCGGCGGTCACCGCCGCGGCCGACGACGAGCGCGCGCCGTGGGCGACGATGGGACCGGCCGAGCTGGTCGACCACATCGTCGACTCCCACCACCGGTTCCTCTGGGACGAGCTCCCCCGGGCCGAGGCGCTCGCCGAGAAGATCGCCCGGGTCCACGGCGCCCGCCACCCCGAGCTGGCCGAGGTCCGGCGCCTGGTGGGCGAGCTGCGCACCGACCTCGAGCAGCACCTCTCGAAGGAGGAGCGCCTGCTGTTCCCCCGCATCCGCGAGCTGGCGGGCACGGGGGCGATGGCGTCGTTCCCCTGCGGCAGCCTGAGCAACCCGATCTCGGTCATGCTCGTCGAGCACGACCGGGCGGGCGAGCTGCTCGCCCGCCTGCGGGTGGTCACCGACGGGTACCGCACGCCCCCCGACGCCTGCGCCTCCTACACCGCGTGCTACGAGTCGCTGGCCCAGATCGAGTCGGACACCCACCTGCACGTGCACAAGGAGAACAACCTGCTCTTCCCCGCCGTGCGCCGCCTGGAGGACCAGGCGGCCGCGGCCCGGTCGTGCGGGGCGCCGTCGTGACCGCCGCCGCGCCGCGCCCCGACCTCGACCGCCGGGAGCACATCGCCCGGATGGTGCGGGACTTCTACCGGGACGTCGCCATGGACGACCTGCTCGGCCCCGTCTTCGAGACGGCCGGGGTCGACTGGTCGGTGCACATCCCCAAGCTCGTCGACTTCTGGGCCTGGCAGCTGCTCGGCGACCGGTCCTACGGGGCCCGCAACCCGCTGCGGGCCCACGAGCCCGTGCACGCGCGGACGCCGTTCACCCCCGAGATGTACGAGCGCTGGCTGCAGCTGTTCACGGCGACCGTCGACGAGGGCTTCGCCGGCCCCCACGCCGAGACGGCGAAGGGTCGCGCCCGCCGCATGGCCCGGGCGCTGCGGCGGCTGCTGGACGGCGAGCACGCCCCCGGCTCCGAGCCGGTCGAGCCCGTCGTCACGATCGGGCGGCGCCCCGCCCGCTGAGGTCCCCTCCGGCGCCGGGCCGCACGCCGGGTGGCCCGGCGCCGGTCCCCCCGGCTCACCCGGCGACCGCCAGGACCGCGTTGACCACCGCGACGGCCACGAGCAGGCCCGCGAAGGCGTGGAGCGAGCGCTCGGCGGGGAGCCGGTGGCCGAGGGCGGCGCCGCCGACGCTGCCCGCCAGCATGGCGGCGGTGAAGGGCAGGGCGACCGTCCACTCGACGGCGCCCAGGCCCCGGATGGCGAGCGCCACCGCGGCGTTGCCGAGGACGACGGCGAGCGACGTGCCGACGGCCTCGGGCATCGTCAGGTGCAGGGCGAGCGTCAGGGCCGGGACGACGACGAACCCGCCGCCGACGCCGAAGAGCCCGGTGAGGAAGCCGACGAGGGTGCCGGCCACGAGCACCGCCGCCGCCCGGCGGGCGGCCACGTGCCGCTCGGTGCGCAGGGTGGCGGTCGCGCCGATCGCCGCCGCCTCGCCGAGGCGGGTGCACGACGGGCAGGCGGTCAGCATCCGGTGGGCGGCCACCAGCACGAGCACCGAGAAGCCGACGAGCAGCGTCTCGCCGTCGAGCCGGCCGTTGAGCTCGGCCCCCGCCCACGACCCCGGCACGCCGACGGCGACG
>DATGPY010000175.1:0-3672 GCA_035304465.1 Acidimicrobiales bacterium
TCGATCGAGATGCGGTTGTCGTCGTAGACGTAGATGAGCCGGCCGAGGCGCAGGTGGCCGGCCAGCGACGCGGCCTCGTGGCTGATGCCCTCCATGAGGTCGCCGTCGCTGCAGATCACGTAGGTGCGGTGGTCGCACAGCTCGGGCCCGAAGCGGGCCCGCAGCCACCGCTCGGCGATGCCCATGCCGACGGCGTTGGCGAAGCCCTGGCCCAGCGGGCCGGTCGTGACCTCCACGCCCGGGGTGTGGTGCACCTCGGGGTGGCCGGGCGTCGCCGAGCCCCACTGCCGGAACCGGCGCAGGTCGTCGAGCGTCAGCCCGTACCCGGTCAGGTGGAGCATCGAGTAGAGCAGGATCGAGGCGTGGCCGGCCGAGAGGACGAACCGGTCCCGGTCGGGCCAGTCGGGCGCCTCGGCGTCGTAGCGCATGATGCGCGTCCACAGCACGTGGGCCAGGGGGGCGAGCGCCATCGCGGTGCCCGGGTGCCCGTTGCGGGCGGCCTGGGGCGCGTCCATGGCGAGACCGCGGATCACGTTGATGGCGCGCTGCTCGAGGGCGGGGTCAGGCGTCATGCACCCGCCACCCTACTTGCCGTCCCCACCACCTCCCTCGACCCCGCCCGCCCGGTCACCGGCCGCCGACGAGGACGAGGCTGGCGGTCCACCCGTGCAGGTGGCTGCGCGGGCCCACCGGCCCGATCTCGCCGGCGCAGAACGCGCCGGCCACCGCGTCGGAGCCGACGGCGTCGCGCACGAGCCGGGCGTCGTGGTGCCGCTCGCCGAAGAGGGCCCGCCCCCGGCCGTCGCAGGTGAACACGAGCGCCCCGCCCGGGGCGCGGGCCGCCACGGCGCCGGCCAGCGCCTCCCGCAGGTCCTGGTCCGCCGTGGCGGCGTCCCGCACGTGGAACTGGACGGTCGTGCCGACCGCCACGGGCTCGCCCAGGGCGACGCCCCGGACCGGCGGCACCGCCCCGACGACGGGCCGGACGAGGAAGTCGCCCCGGCCGAACGTGGCGAGGTGCTCGTCGGCGGCGATGCCGATGTGCAGCCCCCGCGCGAGCAGCCGCCGGTCGTCGGGCCCGGCGGCGGCCACGATCTCGTCGAGCCGGTCGAGCGCCGGCCGACCTGCCAGCTCGAGCAGCACCTCGCCGCGGGCGCCGGTGACGATCATCGGCTCGCCGACCGGCCGGCACCCCTGGGAGACGACGGCGGACGCCCCCGCCTCGGCCGGCAGGACGACGCCGACCGCGCCGTCGGCCACCACCTCGCCGTCGAGGACGAGCCGGTTGGTGCCGGGCGCCCGCCCCGCGGCGCAGAGGCCGCCGACGACCCGCGCCGGCGGGTCGAGCGCGGCGAGCAGGTCCACGACGTCGCCCACGGGCAGGGTGAGCGGGTCGGCGAGCAGGACCAGCGTCTCGCCCGGGCCGACGGTGCCCGCGCCCACCCCGGCGACGGCGGTGCCGGCGGGGGTGCGGGCCGCGGTGATCCGCACCGGGCGGGCCGGTGCCGGCAGACGGGCCGCCCACAGCGTCAGGCCCGGGCCGTCCTCGACCTCGACGCCGCCGCCCAAGACGCCCCCGGCGGCCGCGCCGACGAGCACCCGGGGCTCGAGCAGCGAGCGCACGGCGTCGGCGACGGCCGCGAAGGCACCGAGGTGGTCGGGCGTGCAGAACACGACGGCGAGGTCGGGGGCGGGCCCGAGCTGCTCCAGGACGCTGCCCAGGACCTCACCGGTCGCCGCCGCGGCGTCGGGGTGCAGCGACAGGGCGCCGGCGCAGGCCACGGGCGCTCAGCCGGCCGGTCCGGGGACCAGCGTGTAGGGCACGACGGTCGCCGGGCCCTGGTCGATGCGGCAGTGGGCCTCGACCGAGCCGTAGTCGGCGAAGTCGAGCTCGGCTCGCACGAAGCGGTAGGCGAACTTGCCCGGCTCGACCTGCAGGGGCTGCACGTTGCGCGCCACCTGCGTGCCGTCGCGGCGGAACACGACCTCGAGCACGCCGGTGCCCGGCTCGTCGGGGGCGCAGCGGGCGATGACCACGAGGTGGGGCGCGACCGTGCACGGTGGCGGCTCGGGCGGGGCCGCCGAGAAGTGCACGCCGGTCAGGTCGATGCGGGCCGGCCCGCCCTCGAAGGCCTGCCTCATCTGCATGTCCTCGATGAAGAGGGCCGCGACGATGTCCATGGGCCCAACCTACGGGACGGCCGGCGGCCCGGCCGCCCCGGTCCGCCCGCCCCACCGCGTCCGCCGAGCGCCCGGTACCCTCGGCCCGATGGCGTACGAGGGTGGTTCCGGCTCGACACGCGCGGCGATCCTCAAGGAGGCCCGTCGCTGCTTCGCCGAGCGCGGCTACGAGGGGACCTCGCTCAACGACATCGCCGCCGGCGTCGGCATCCGGCGCGCCAGCTTGCTCCACCACTTCCCGTCGAAGGCCGCGATCTACCAGGCGGTGTTCGAGCAGGCCCTCGCCGACTGGGGCGAGCGCATCAGCAAGTCCGTCGAACAGCCCCAGGGCCCGGAGGAGGAGGGCTGGACGCACGTCGACCGGGTCCTCACCGAGGCGGTGCGCTGGTTCGCCGACAACCGGGACTTCGTGCGGCTGGTGCGGCACGAGTCGCTCGCCGACGGCAGCCACCTGGGCTTCGACCTGGGCGAGGCGCTGCGGCCGTACTTCCAGCGCGCGGTCGACTACTTCGAGCGGGAGATGGGGGCCGGCCGCCTGCGCAAGCTCGACCCCGAGCAGCTGATCATCAGCGGCTACGGCGCCGTGCTCACCTACTTCAGCGACGAGCACTTCCTGCGGGGCCTGCTCGGGCGCGACCCCATGGACGAGCAGGCGATCGAGGCCCGCATCCAGGCCATCCGGGAGTTCTTCCGGGCCGCGCTCGAGCCCTGACGCCGGTCCGCCACCCGCGGCCGGCGTGCGGGGCCTCGCCGGTTCCGAGCGGCGGGGCGCCGGTCACTAGCCTGCCGGCCATGCCCACGCTGTCCGAGGCCGACTCCAAGGCGCTCCTCGCCCGCTTCGGCGTGCCCTTCCCACCCGAGCGGGTGGTGACCACCGCCGAGGCCGCCGTGGAGGCGGCCGACGCCATCGGCTACCCGGCCGTGGTGAAGCTCGGCGGCGAGGGGATCGCGCACAAGACCGAGCGAGGCCTGGTGCGCCTGGGGCTGGGCACCGCCGAGCAGGTGCGCGAGGCGGCCACCGAGCTGCTCGCCGCGGCGACGCCGGAGGACGGCGAGGTGCACCTGCTCGTCGCCCCCATGCTGCGGGCGACCCGGGAGCTGATCGCCGGCCTGCACCACGACCCCCAGTTCGGCATGACCGTCATGCTCGGTGTCGGCGGCATCCTGGCCGAGGCCGTGGCCGACGTCACCTTCCGCCTGGTGCCGATCGCTCGGGTGGACGCCGAGGAGATGATCGAGGACCTCCAGCTGCAGCGGCTGCTCGGCCCCTTCCGGGGCGAGCAGCCGGTCGACCGCGCCGCGGTCGCCGACGTGCTGCTCGCCCTGTCCGAGGCCGCCGCGCAGCGGCCCGAGGTCGCCTCGGCCGACCTCAACCCGCTGATGATCGTCGACGGGCGCCCCGTCGCCGTCGACGCCCTCGTGGAGGTGCGGTGATGGCCGAGCGCCCGACCCCGCGCATCGCCCCCGAGCGGTTCCGGGCCCTGTTCGAGC